>JAHFHB010000061.1 GCA_023247135.1 Candidatus Omnitrophota bacterium | reverse complement strand
ATGTGAAACCCTACATTACTCCGGATGGTTTGCGCGTCAACACCGGCATCAAGTACTACCGTATTACGGGAAAGTCGGATCACAAAGAACCCTATTCACGCCGCAATGCGCTTGAAAAAGCCGCGTCGCATGCCGCCAATTTTATGTTCAACCGCGAAAAACAGGTGGAGTACCTGCATGATTTTATGGGCCGCAAGCCGGTGATCACGGCGCCGTATGACGCGGAACTCTACGGGCATTGGTGGTACGAAGGGCCGGAGTTTTTGAATTTCCTGGTGCGTAAAATCGCATATGATCAAAAAACGATCCGCATGATTTCTCCGGCGGATTATCTCGGCATTTATCCCGTGAATCAGGTTTCAACGCCGAGTATGTCCAGCTGGGGCTGGAAAGGGTACGGCGAAACCTGGCTGTCGGGCTCAAACCATTGGATCTACCGGCATTTGCACAAGGCTTCGCTGCGTATGAGCGAACTTGCCAGGCGTTATCCGGACGCGCAAGGCCTTGAGGAACGCGCCTTGAAACAGGCGGCGCGCGAATTGCTTTTGGCGCAGTCCAGCGATTGGGCTTTCATCATGCACACCGGAACGATGGTGCCTTATGCGATCAAACGGACCAAAGACCATGTGCTCAATTTCACCCGCCTCTATGAAGATCTCATCGGCGGCCGGCTGGATGAAAACTGGCTGCGTCAGCTCGAAGAAAAAGACACGGTCTTTCCGCATATCGACGCCAGCCTTTTTGCGGAATAATCGCTTTGCCCGCCCGCCTGCAATTTACACCTCATTTATTTAATGCAACCTATTTAGATACAATGAGTTGCGCTGTTTCAAAAGGGGTCTTTTTAAAAGACCCCTTGTAAGATGCTTTTATTGCGTGTAAATTTATACCAAATGGCGAGTTTTGATAAAAATTGATCGTTAAAGATTTTAGACCTGGGCTGCTTTTTGCGGTGCGGCGCAGGTGAGGCGTGATTCGGAGACTCTGGAATGAAAAAAGTAAGCATTTGCATTCATGGTCATTTTTATCAGCCGCCGCGTGAAAACGCCTGGATTGAAGACATTGAAAGCCAGGAGAGCGCCCACCCATTCCACGACTGGAACGAACGCATCTACCACGAGTGTTACCGGCCCAATACGCGTTCCCGAATTCTGGGCCCGCATCATCAGATTGTGCGCATCGTCAATAATTTTGAGCGCATGAGCTTCAACATCGGTCCCACGCTTTTTTCCTGGCTTGAAAGCAAGCATCCCGAAACGTACCGTCAGATCCTGGACGCCGATAAAACCAGTTTGAAGGCGCATCACGGACATGGCAATGCGCTGGCGCAGGTCTACAATCACATGATCATGCCGCTGGCCAATCTGCGCGACAAAAAAACACAGGTTCGCTGGGGCATCGAAGAATTCCGGTACCGTTTTAAGCGCAACCCCGAAGGCTTTTGGCTGTCGGAAACAGCGGTCAACGAGGAAACGCTGGAAGTGTTGGCCGAGGAAGGTGTGAAATTCACAGTTTTGGCGCCGCATCAGGCAGAGGCTGTCAGGCCGCTGGGTGAGGGCGAGTGGCGGGATGTTTCAAACGGTTCGATCGATCCGAAAAAACCGTACCGCTGTTTCCTGAAGAAAGACCCGTCCCGTTTTGTGGACATCTTTTTTTATGACGGGCCCATTTCCAAAGCCTGTGCGTTCGAAGACCTTCTCGCAGACGCCAAAAATTTCATGAACCGCCTCGAAGGGGCGATGCAGGAGCCCAAGGAAAACACACAGCTCATTCATGCGGCCATGGATGGAGAAACGTTCGGGCATCATAAATCCTGGGCCGACCGGGCGCTTTCCTACCTGCTTTTTACGGAAGCGGAAGCGCGCGGGTACCGCATTGTCAATTACGGCGAATACCTTGAGGAAAATCCGCCGCAGGCGGAGGTGCGTCTGAAAGCCGGGGAGCACGGCGAAGGCACGTCCTGGAGCTGCGCGCACGGCGTGAGGCGCTGGAAGGAACACTGCGGCTGTCGTGGCGGCGGGCCTGCGGAATGGCGCCAGGACTGGCGTAAACCCCTGCGTGAGGCCCTCGACTGGCTGAGGGACGAGCTGGCCGTTGTTTATCAGGAAAAAGCGGCGCCTCTTCTGAAAGATCCCTGGGCGGCGCGCAACGATTACGTCCGGATCCTGCTCAATCGGACTGAGCCAACAATCCGTCCGTTTTTTGAACAGCACGCCGTTAAACCGCTTTCGGATGAGGAACGTTCGTTAGGCCTCAAACTTCTTGAAATGCAGCGGCATGCCCAGCTGATGTACACAAGCTGCGGCTGGTTTTTTACTGAAATTTCAGGGATTGAAACGGTTCAGATTTTACAATATGCGGCCCGGGCCTGCCAGCTGGCCGCCATCGTGCGCGGGCCGGCGCTGGAGGAGCCGTTCCTGGTGCGGTTGGCCAGGGCCAGAAGCAGCGTGGAACTATTCCGCGACGGGCGGGGAGTTTATGAGAAGCTTGTCAAACCCTGCGTGGCAACGCTTGAGCATGTGGTCAGCTATTACGCAATCGGGTCGCTTTTTGACCACTACGCCCTGCACGGCGAATCGCTGCGCCTCTATTTTTATGATTTGAAAGTGCTGCATCGGCGCAAGGAAATCGCGGGGAACCTGCTGGTGCATTTCGGGCGCGTCCAGGTCGTTTCTCGGGTGACGCTGGAACAAGACGAATTTATTTTTGTCACGATACGAATCGGTCATTATGATTTTCGCTGTTCGGTCAAGCGCTGTGCGGGTGCGCGCGAGATGGAGGCGCTTGAGACGGACGTGTTCGAGGCGCTGACGCGTATGCATCTGCTGGAGTTTTTGAAAAAAATCGACGACACCTTCGGGGTTTCGTATTTTGCGCTGAAGGATTTGCTGCAGGAAGACCGTACGAAAATTGTGACGGCGCTGACTAAAACGCAGCTGGAGAAGGTCAGCAATTTTTACGAGCGGGTTTATGAGGAGAACCGGCCCATTCACGCCATTTACAATTCCGTCAATTTGCCGGTCCCGGAGGAGTTCCGCTACGCGGCCGAACACGTTTTGACGAAACGCTTGAATGAAGCCCTGCAGGCTTTGGCCGCGCAGGGTTTTTCCCTGCGCAAGGCGGCGCCTCTTTATCATCTGATGGAGACCGCCAAAGCCTACCATGTCAAGATTCAGAAGAAGACGGCGGCCCATTTTATGGCGGGCGAAACGGCCCAGCGCGCGCGTGAATTTTCGAAATCATTGAACCCGGATTTACTGCGGGAATGCATCTACATCCTGAAGCTTGCGCGGCGGCTGGGAATCGAATTCGAATGCCCCGAGGCGCAGGACGAGTTTTTTGCCCTGCAGCACCGGTGGCGCTCAAACCCGGAAGGAATCCCGGCGGCTTTGTTTGATCATAGCGCGGCACTTTTGCAGCTTTTTTCGCGTTTGCAGCTTTCGACCCATGAGCTTAAGAAATTTTTCTCAAAGGCTGAAAATATTTGAGTCTTTCAAAGACTCAGCGAGGTTTTATGTCTAAATCCATGGAAACCGACCGGAATAAAAAACTGGATATGAGCCGCCGCGGCATTCTGGAGTCTGTTTTGTCCAAACTGCATTTTGAATTGGCAAAGGACAAGCACACGATGACCCTGCACGATGATTTCATGGCCCTGGCGTACGCTGTGCGCGACCGGATTGTGGAGCGCTGGATCGAAACCCAGCAGGGCTACCACAACAAAAACGCCAAACGTGTTTATTACCTTTCACTTGAGTTTTTGATCGGGCGCCTGCTCTCCAACAATATGCTGAATCTCGGAGTCAAGGACGCCGCGCTTCAGGCGCTGGCCGATTGCGGGCTGGATCTTGATAAAATCGAAAGCGAGGAGTGCGACGCCGGGCTGGGCAACGGCGGTCTGGGCCGGCTGGCGGCCTGCTTTATGGAGTCGCTGGCCACGCTGGGTGTGGCGGCGACCGGGTACGGGATTCGCTATGACTACGGAATTTTCCGCCAGCGCATCGTCAAGGGATTTCAGGTGGAATCTCCGGATGAGTGGCTGAAGCGCGGCAACCCCTGGGAATTCCAGCGGCCGGAGTATGCCGTAGTCGTAAAATTTTACGGCCGCACCTTCATGTATCACAACCGGCAGGGGCGCCTGTGCGTGGAATGGCGCGATACGCAGGACATTACCGCGATGCCCTACGACATTCCGGTTCCGGGTTACGAAAATAACGTGGTCAATACGCTCCGGCTCTGGTCGGCGCGCAGCACCGAGGAATTTGACCTGGAATATTTTAACCACGGCGATTACGAAAACGCCGTTTATAAAAAAATGTTCACTGAGAATATTTCGCGTGTGCTTTATCCGAACGATGCGACGTCCCAGGGCCGCGAACTGCGCTTGAAACAGGAATATTTTTTTACGGCGGCGTCCATTTCAGACATTATCCGGCGCTTCAAGGCCGAAAACAGCGATTTGCGCGAACTGCCGCAGAAAGCCGCGATCCAGCTGAATGACACGCACCCGGCACTTGCGGTGGTGGAGCTCATGCGGGTTTTGCTGGACGAGGCGGAACTGGAATGGGAAACGGCCTGGGACATTACGGTAAAAACCTTTGCCTACACCAATCACACGGTCATGCCTGAGGCGCTGGAATGCTGGGCCATTCCGCTTTTTGAAAAGCTGCTGCCGCGGCACATGCAGATCGTTTATGAAATCAACTCGCGTTTTATGCGGGCGGTGGCAAACCGTTTTCCGGGGGATACCGAACGCCTCAGGCGCATGTCCCTGATCGAGGAAAGTTCGCCGCAAAGAATCCGGATGTCGTACCTGGCCCTGGTGGCCAGCCACTCCGTCAACGGCGTTTCGGCCCTGCATTCCCATCTTCTGACCACGGGATTGTTCAAGGACTTCTATGAGTTCTTTCCGGAGAAGTTCAACAACAAGACGAATGGAATCTCCCAACGGCGCTGGCTGATCAATGCCAATCCGGGTCTCACGGGGCTCATTACGCAGGCGATCGGTTCCGGATGGGGGCTGGATCTGCGCCAGCTCGAGAAATTGCTGCCGCTGAAAGAAGACGCGGCGTTCCAGGAGAAGTGGCAAAAGGTCAAGGGCCGGAACAAAAGAGATTTTGCGGATTTCGTGATGCGCACGACGGGAATTCCCATTGCGCCGGAGGCCATGCTGGATGTTCAGGTCAAACGTATCCATGAGTACAAGCGCCAGGTGCTGTTTGCGCTTTACATCATCAGCCAGTATTTGCGGTTGAAGGACAACCCTGCGGCGGTGAAAGTTCCCAGAGTCTTTGTTTTTTCCGGAAAAGCGGCGCCGGGCTATTTCATGGCGAAGCTGATTATCAAATTCATCAACAGCATCGCGGAAGTGATCAACAGCGATCCGGCGGTGGGTGGGAATTTGAAAGTTCTTTTTCTTGAGAACTACGGCGTCTCGCTGGCGGAGAAAATCTTTCCGGCCAGCGACCTTTCAGAACAGATCTCAACGGCCGGCACGGAGGCTTCGGGCACCGGCTGCATGAAGTTCATGATGAACGGCGCGCTGACGGTCGGAACTCTCGACGGCGCCAACATTGAAATGGCAGAGGCGGCCGGCAAGGAAAATCTTTTTATCTTCGGGCTCAAGACGGACGAGATTCAGGAGATGAAGAAACACGGGTATGTTCCGCGGGACTTTATCGCGGCTTCGCCGCTTTTGGCCGATGTTTTCCGCATGATCGAGAGCAACTTTTTTTCGCCTGACCAGCCGGGAATTTTCGATCCGCTGGTTCGCAACTTAAAACAAGCGGATCCTTATTTTATCTGCGCTGATTTTGACGCGTACTGCCGGATTCAGGCGGCCATTTCCGAGAACTACCTGGACCCGGCGGATTGGACGCGCAAGGCCATTTCCAATGTCGCGAAGTCGGGGCAATTTTCAAGCGACCGGACGATTGCGGAATATTGCCGCGATATCTGGGGCGTAGGACCTGTCGCCCGCGGGTGAGAGTGCCCGTGCTAAATTTCTTTGGCCCGGCCCAGCCATAAAATCTCTCCGGCCAGCACTGCATAAAAAACAAAAGCGGCGGAAAAAAGCATGACGTTGGACAAAAACGGCCAGGTGCTTGCCGGCTGTCCGCTCATGACGATGAGGCCGACTGCGAGCACGCGAATCACGGGAATTAAAAGCCAGAAAAAAAACATGAGCGGGAGGGAAATTCGGAATTTCCGCCAGCACAGGGCGGCGGCAAAGGTCGCGAGTGAAAAAATAAAGACAGGACTGCCTGCATAAGTGCCTTCGTGGATGAGCCGGCTTGCCGCATGGCATTGCTCCTGAAGCGCGCCGGCTGGGTTGATCCGGAAAAAGACGTTCAGAAGAAAATGGGTTTCGTCCAAAAAAAGCGGGTTGATCCGATGATTGAAAATGTGAGGAACGCCCGGGAGAGCCATGACCGCAAGCAGCCAGACGGGAAACAGATCGGTCAACGCCTGCGGGCCGAGCACATACGTGTAAACGCCGATCAGCGTGCCCAGAAAAGTGACCGCTTGCAGCAGTGGAAGCTCGCTGCGATCGGCGATGAAAAAAACAAGCAAAGCTCCGGCCAGGATGAACAGGCCTGCGTTCCAGTAGCGCGGCTCATGCTTTTCCTTCATGAATCGCATCTGCAGCCAGGCAATGACGCCGAGAGTGGCAATGAGCGGCCCCTGGCCGTCGGTGCGTGGCGACGCCTGCCAGGATTTCAGAACCCAGGCAATGGCCTCGTGATGCAGAGCCAGCGCGGTGAGAATTCCCGCTCCCAAAATAAGTAAATGCCGGTGACGGCCGGAAATGATCGTAGACATGATTTTTTACGCGCAGGGCCTCCTTCAGGAAGTATACCCGGTGAAACCCCAGAAAGCCCTGAAAAAACGGGGTACTTGCACCGTGTGGTACAATTGCCGCTTACTTTGACAGCCTTGTAACGGCCGGATTCGCAGAAGGGATAAAGGGAACATGACTCAGCAGAAAAGACGTAAGGATGTCCGTAATGTCGCCATCGTCGCACATGTCGACCATGGCAAAACAACGCTCGTCGACGCGCTGCTCAAGCAGAGCGGGGCCTACGAATTTAAGGAGGGCGAGTCCACCATCATGGACTCCAATGACCTTGAGCGCGAACGCGGCATTACGATTTTCTCCAAAAACGCCTCTTTTCGCTATAAGGACATTCAGTTTAATATCGTCGACACGCCGGGACACGCTGATTTCGGCAGTGAAGTCGAGCGCATTTTGCGCATGGTCGACGGTGTTTTGCTTCTCGTGGATGCGTTTGACGGGCCCATGCCGCAGACGAAATTTGTTCTGCGCAAGTCGCTGGAACTGCACCTGAAGCCGATTCTTGTGGTCAATAAAGTGGATCGTCCGAACGCGCGGCCCCATGAAGTCACGGACATGACTTTCGATCTCTTTTGCGAACTCAATGCGACGGATGAACAGCTGGATTTTCCGATTGTTTACGCCTCGGGGAAAGAAGGCTGGGCCACGCTGGAACTGGACAAGAAGAACGACAACCTGCAGCCTCTGCTGGACACGATCATCCACCGCGTGCTTCCGCCGGTCGCGGACGTTGAACAGCCGTTTCAAATGCTCGTGACGATGCTGGATTATGATTCTTACGTCGGCCGCATCGCGACCGGCCGCATTTCCCATGGCGGCATCAAAGTCAGCGATCCGGTGGTCGTGGTAAAACGCGATGGGACGGTGGAACGCGCGAAGATCACCAAGATTCTGCGCTACCAGGGCATGAAAAAAGTGGAAGTCCAGGAAGCCCTTGCCGGCGACATCGTTTCCATTGCCGGTGCAGAAAGCGTGAAGGTCGGAGATACTCTTGCCAGCCCGGAAAAGCCGGAGGCGCTGCCTTTTCTCAAAATCGACGAACCGACCATTGCCATGTATTTTTCGCACAACACAAGCCCGATGGCTGGTAAAGACGGAGGCCGTTTTTTAACGTCCCGCCATATCCGCGAAAGGCTTGAACACGAAGCCATGATGAACGTAGGGATCAAGGTGGAAGAGGTGGAAGGCGGCGAACGCTTTAAAGTTTCCGGGCGCGGAGAATTGCACCTTTCCATTTTGATCGAGACCATGCGCCGCGAAGGCTACGAGTTGGAAGTTTCCAGGCCGCAGGTCATTATTAAGGAAGTGGACGGAGAAAAACTCGAGCCGGTGGAAGAGGTCACGATCGAGGTCGATCCGGGTTACCAGGGCGCGGTCATTCAAGCGCTCGGCAGCCGCAAGGCCGAACTCAAGGACATGCAAAATAGTTCGGTGGGAACGGTGCGCATGGAATTCATCATTCCTTCGCGCTCCCTGATCGGATTCCGCGGTGAATTCCTGACGATGACGCGCGGGACGGGAATCATGTACCAGAACTTTTATGAGTACCAGAAATACAAAGGCGAACTGCCTGAGCGCCAGTCCGGCGTGCTGATTTCCCAGACCGACGGCAGGACCGTCGCCTATGCGCTTTGGGGACTGCAGGAACGCGGAGAAATATTCGTGCACCCGGGTGAAGATTTATATGAGGGCATGATCGTCGGCGTGAATAACAAGGGCCACGATTTGATTGTCAACGCGGTTCGTGAAAAAAAGTTAAGCAATATGCGCTCCTCGGGATCCGATGAAGCGATTCAGCTCGTCCCGCCCCGTGAAATGACCCTCGAGTTTGCGCTGGAGTTCATCGAGAACGATGAATTGGTTGAAATTACCCCCAAGAATGTCCGCTTGCGTAAGCGTTTCCTGACGGAAAACGACCGTAAAGCCTCTGTCCGCGGCCAGGC
>JAHFHB010000345.1 GCA_023247135.1 Candidatus Omnitrophota bacterium | reverse complement strand
GCCGACCCTTTCATGCTTCAAAAGGATAAAACCTGGTACATGTTTTTCGAAGTCCTGAATAAAAAAACGAATCAGGGCGATATCGGTTACGCGACAAGCCCCGACGGGCTCCATTGGACCTATCGGAAGATTATCCTCGATGAGCCTTTTCATCTTTCCTATCCCAGTGTTTTTGAGTGGGAAGGCAGTTATTACATGACCCCCGAAGCTGCCGACTCAAACTCCGTACGGCTTTACAAAGCAGAATCCTTTCCGGAGGGCTGGCGCCTTGTCACCACGTTGATCAAAGGCGTGGATTACGAAGACCCTTCCATCGTGCGGTACGGAGATTTCTGGTGGCTCTTTGTCACGCCCCAGTATGATCATGACACACTGCACCTTTATTATTCAAAAGATCTCACGGGGCCGTGGCTCGAACACCCGCAAAGTCCCGTGATCCGCTTCAATGGCCATCACGCGCGCGGCGCAGGACGCATCATCATCCACAACGGTTTACCCATCCGTTATGCCCAGGATGACATTCCTGTCTATGGCAACCAGGTGCATGCCTTTCAAATCACCGAAATGACCCCGACAAGCTATAAGGAAATCGAATCGACTGAAAATCCCGTTGTTCAGCACGGCAGCAAGGGCTGGAATGTCACGCGCATGCATCAGGTGGATGCGCACGAAGTCAGCAGCGGTGAGTGGCTTGCCTGCGTGGATGGCTACGGGACTTACACAGAACTCAGCCTCAAAGACTGACGTCTCTGGCGGGGAACGCCGACGATCCAGCGGCCAGGCCCTTCACTTTCGCGGTAAAATCTTCCCCAGGATGCTCCTGAAGATAATTTTGGTAGCGCTCGAATTGAAACGAAACGGCCCACAGATTAATCCCCAGCATGTAGCAAAGTGTCAAAACGCTCAAGACAACTCCCGCCCGCGGAAATAGCTGTTTTAAAAAGTCAAAAAAACCAGACAAAAAAATCGCGAGAATCATCGTCATCCCGACAGCGGGAAACAGCATGTAACGCGTGGCATGCGCAAAATCCCCCGGATACGGGAGATGCGGCGCAAGCGTCACCGCAATCCACAAGACGCTCGCCCGTATGAGCCCCTCCGGAATTCTTTTCAAAAATCCCGCAAACCGGTTCGTGCGCCACAGGTAAATACAAACCGCAGCAGCCGCGACGAATACCGGCAGCATGAGTCTGAGTCCAAAATCAAAAAGAAAAAACGGAAATGGCCCTTGTCCCTTTTCAAAAACAGGGGCTGCAAACATGCGAAAAAACGTAACGAATTTCAGAATAAGCAAAAACGCAGATTGAGGCGCGATCTTTGACTGCAAGGCTTGTGAAAACCAAAAATCCCGGGTCAAGCCCCAAAAAACAAGAAGACTCAAAATCAGCATCGGCAAAAGCACTTTCCAAAAAATCCGGAGTCTCTTTTGAACATTTTTCTCAAAAATAAAGGTCAAAGCGCACGCAAGCAAAGGGAACACCACCGCAACTTCATACGTCAGGAGCGCTGCCATTTGGAAAAGAACGACCCTGAGAATCGCCAGGCGCGATCCCTCCAGGAAACAAAACCAGGCAAGCACGGCGAGCAGAAAAAAGAAAAGCCCCTGCAGTTCAAGAGTCCCCGTCAATTTGATCAGAATATTGTAAAAAGCGGCCGAACCCAAAAAAAGAAGCCCGGCCAACTGCCCCGCCGGCACGGAAGCTCCGAATTTCCAGGCGAGCCGCATGACCAGAATCGCGTTCAGCAAATGAAAAAGATAATGCACTCCAAAATAGGCAAGAACCTTTTCTCCAAAAAATTTAGTTTCGGTAAACAGCAGAGCATAGTAAAGCGGATGCCGCCGCTGGTCTTTCCCCTCGACGGCAAACACAGCGCCTGGCGCTTGGGACATTCTGCGGACATTCTCAAGATGCCTGTAATCGTCTTCGAAAAAATGATAGCGGACGCGGGCCGGCAGAAGCACCGCCAGCGTGATCACAAAAAGCGCCAAAAGAGCGCCATAGCCAAAAATTTTCGGTGGCGCCATCCTTCCCTTCCCTAGACTAGCTTGCGATCCATTAAAAAATCGTACAAATGCTCCGCGAACACACGCTGCGCATCTTTATTCGGATGAAGATCTGCCCGATACAAGCTGTAATGGGGCAATTCTTTCAGGAGGAAAAAAGCGCTGAGATTCAGAAAATAAAATCCTGCGGCGATGGCTTCTTGCTCTAAAAAACGGACGTAAGCCGCCGGCGTCGGATGGTTGTCGAGATTCAGCAATACCATGGGAATTTTATGTCCGACCCCGAAAGCTTCGATCCTCGTCAGAAGTCCGTGCACATAGCTCCGATTTTCAGCAGACAGCCCGGCGGTTTCAATCCGGGCACTGTCTTTTTTGGTGTAGTCGGGGCTTTTAAACCTGCCCTGAAAAATTTCACCTAACTTTTCAAAAACATAGGGATAAAACCATGAGTGGCGGATCCGTTTAGGCTGGTACTTTTGATGGAAGAGAAATTCCGGAAACGGCTCGAAATCATTT
>JAHFHB010000344.1 GCA_023247135.1 Candidatus Omnitrophota bacterium | reverse complement strand
GTGCCACAATTTCGCTTCCGAGTAGATTCATGCCCGCCACACAGACGAGGCAGAGCACGGCCAGCACTACGGTCATCCGCCCGACAAAGCGGCGCTCGCCCGCCTCTCCGTGTTCGCTGCGCACGGCCGCAAAGGCAGGCAAAAAAACCAGAAAAATGGCTCCTTCAAAAAAAACGGACAGGTAATACGGCAAGTAAGCGGCCGCAAAAAAAGCATCCGCCGTGTCCCCCACGCCGAAAAGATGCCCGATCAGGATTTTCTTTAAAAAGTTGAGCAGCTTGGCGCACAAAAGAAAAACAAAAATAATGGCGGAGAAACGCGCCAGCGACTGTTCTTTGCCGGACGGTTGATTTTGCTTCATTTCAGCAGTTCCTCAGGCTCAGGCCGCGCAAATAAAGTCCCAGTCAGAAACCACCAGGGAATGGCGATTTTAGAAATCGTCAGGCTGACGCAGGTCGCGCTGTGCAGCATGATGGCCCCCCAGCCAAGCAGCCAACCCACCCAAAGCGCCCGGTTCAGACTCTGGACCTCGGCCCGCTGCATTCTTTTAAAGCCTAGCCAGGCCAGACTGCCCACAAGAACAGCATAAAAAAATGTTCCAACGACACCCGTTTCCGTGATGATCAGAACATACTGGGATTCATAAAACAACCGGTGCCGGGCTCCCAGCCCGGCTCCAAACGCCGCCAGTTTGTCGAAATGAACAAAACTGCGGTGCCACATGTCGAGGTTGCCTGACCAGGAAGAGTGGTAGGGATCACTTCCGCTAAAAACCTCGCCCAAATCCATGACGCGGCTCACCAGCCGGGTGGGCAGTAAAAGCCCGGCACACACCAGCAGAGCGCCGAGCCAAAGCCAGCGCCGGCGCTTGATCGGAAAGAAAACCGCCAGACTCAAGGCACCCGCTAGCGCAAAATAACTTTTACGCGAAAAAGTCCAGATCAGCGGAAAGAAGGCTGCCAGCACCAGCGCCCCGGCGGCAAACGCCCATCTTTTCTGCCGCACCGTAAAACAAACTCCCGCCAGCAGTGCCATCCAAAGGCTGAGCAATCCGCCCATATGATTGGCGTCGCCGTGAAACGGCGGACGCTCAAACAACCGGTAATAATTCGGATAAACCGCCATGCCCTGCGGACGAAAGTATTCAAAAAATCCGTAGAAAACAGCCAGCACCCCAAGCACCCAAAAAGCCTGCAAAAACAGCTGGCGGACAGCCTCCTGCCGGGCAAGCCGGGCGGTCAGTGAGAAAACAAGGAAATACTCGCACCATTTCACGACGTAGAGCAGACTCACAAGGGGTTTATCAATCGTCCCCAGATAAAGTCCGTAAAAAACCGAAACGACGGCCGCGATCAGAAAGCTGATAAACAGGCGCTCAATCCAGAAAATTTCCGGGGATGCGGCTACGACCGTATCCGTTTTCCGCATGCCGCATGCCGCAAAAAAAGCCAGCAGCAGAAAAACGTCTTCACCCCTTAAATCAACGCTGTAATGCCCGCCAGCCGAACCCAGCATGATGCGCGGAATGAAAATCGCGGCGAACAATGCCAGCACCAAAAGCCAAGCGATGATACGTTGGGTTCGGAACGCTGAGGGCACGAGGCAACCCACGATTTTACTCATGCATTGCACCAAAAAACTTTCTTCGACCACTGTGGCTCTATCAATCATAAATTTTGTGATTCACGTTCACCCATACCCATTTATTTTCCGTTCGAGAAAACCGAGCCCAGACATAATCTCGTCGAAACTTGGAATGGAGCCGAAAAGCATCGCTTGCATATCTCGATAATCCTTTCGCAGATGAGCACGATGACGCTCCGTCGGAAGCAATCGCAGACTCCCGGGCCTTGCAAGTTCATACATCGCCCACGGACAGCGGTAGAATCGCATTTTGAATCGCGCGACTTCTTCCAGTAAATCAAACTTGGAAAGTGCCGAGGTGGCAACAGGCAGAAGACTTAGCCTGTACAAATCGTAATAATGCCGCGAATAACGGGGCGGCAGGGGTTTATCCAGTCCACGATGGAATTCCTGATGAAGGATTGTCGCCTTTTCCCAGAATGTTCTCTCAGCGGAAATCGTTCGAACCAGGGTATTTTGTTTTTTGAACAGATGTTGGAAATGCACCGCCGCATAGGGGCAGATGGACCTTTCCTCATTGGGCGTCCAGGCCGCCAGAGGCCCAATCTCTAACCTGACCTGCGGCAGTATGGCTTCCAAGGAAAAGGCTTTGGGGTAGCGAACAAACACATCCTGCCCCTTTGTCTCAACATCAATGGCCGAATCAGCCCGAGCTGTCAAGTCGTGCCGAAGAACGGAGACAAAATCCTTCGATAAGAACTCTGCCGCCTTGCGGTTAGCCTCCTTGCCGAAGGCATCCTGCTTTGTCGCGCTGCGATTTTCCCATGGCTCCACATCGGCATAACCTAGAAGCTGCCAATTCAAAATCAAATCAATATCTTCGGAAAATCGCTGAATCGCGCCAAATGCCTTTGATAAACTTGTCCCACGCTTAAAAA
>JAHFHB010000343.1 GCA_023247135.1 Candidatus Omnitrophota bacterium | reverse complement strand
AGAGCTTGGCTTGAAGGCCAAGGATGTGATTGAAAGAGGCGGGCTTGTTTCCGATGACATGGTCAACGCCATGATGTTTTTTGAAATTGAAAAGGCGGGGTTGCAGCGCGGGCTGTTGCTCGACGGGTACCCGCGGACCATCGGCCAGGCCGAAGCGCTGGATGTTTTTCTGACAGAGCGCAACGCACCGCTCGATATTGTTTTGAATTTTGCAACGTCGGGCGACGTGCTCCTGGACCGATTGTCGGGGCGCAGGGTTTGCACGAAGTGCAGCGCGAATTACCATATTCGCAATATTCCGCCTAAAAAAGAGGGGATTTGCGACCAATGCGGCGAGGCGTTGACGCAGCGCAAGGATGATCAGCCCGAAACCATTAAGAACCGTCTTGAAATGTATGACCGCGAGACGGCACCGCTGATTCATTATTACCGCAAGAAGAATTTATTGCAGGATGTCCATGGGGACTACGACATTCCTGAGCTTCAAGCCGAATTGAAGCAGCTCTTTGAGAAATTAAATCTCGCCGTATGATTTCGCTGAAGTCCCCGCGTGAAATTGAAATCATCCGGCGGGCGGCAGAGATCCTCAAGCAGGTATTTCGCGACGTGAAGCCTGCGGTAGTGCCGGGCACAACCACGGAAGAGCTTGATGCAATTGCGGAGAAAACGATTCGCAAGGCGGGCGGCGAGCCCGCTTTTAAAGGTTACCGCGGTTTTCCGAAAACGGCCTGCATCTCAGTCAATGAAGAAGTGGTTCACGGCATTCCGGGAAAGCGCAAGCTGCGCGAGGGCGATGTGGTCAGTTTCGACATCGGCGCCCGAGTGGACGGTTATTACGCGGATTCAGCCCGGACCTGGCCGGCAGGTAAAGTGAGCGCCGATGTGGCACGGCTTATTGCGGCGGCCAAAGATTCGCTGCTTGCGGGACTGGATGCGTACAAGCCCGGAGCACGGCTCGGCGACCTCGGTGAAAAGATTCAAAAGTGTATCGAATCGCAGGGGTTCCAAGTTGTGAGGGATTATGTCGGGCACGGCATCGGCCGCAGTATTCATGAAGAGCCGGCAGTGCCCAATTACGGAAAAGCAGGCCAGGGCTTGAGAATTCAGCCGGGTTTGGTGCTTGCGATAGAGCCGATGGTGACCCAGGGCCATTACGCGGTTGAAACGCTTGAGGATGGCTGGACGGTCGTGACGCGCGATAAAAAACTTGCAAGCCACTACGAAGATACAATCGCTTTTTTAGAGACGGGCTTTATTAACCTTACGGGCGACGAATAAAAGAGCATGGCAAAAGAAGACGCAATTGAATTAGAAGGGACAGTGCTTGAGCCGCTGCCCAACGCCATGTTTCGCGTGGCGCTCGATAACGGGCACAAGGTTTTGGCGCATGTTTCCGGAAAAATGCGCATGAATTATATCAGGATTCTCGCTGGAGACCGGGTGAAGGTGGAGCTTTCGCCCTACGACCTCAACCGCGGTCGCATTACGTTTCGCGTAAAATGACATGCGAAGCATGTCATCTCTGCCCCTGCGCGGAGGCATGGACTGGGATGTACGCTCCGCTGATGGCGTCACGTCATCCCTGTTTTTAACGGGGATCAAATAAGGACAGGATGAAATTATGAAAGTACGCAGTTCGGTTAAACGCATTTGCGAAAATTGCAAAATTATCAGACGCAAACGGATTATTTACGTTATTTGCAAAACGAATCCCAAGCACAAACAGCGGCAGGGATAGGCTTTGCCTGCCGGAGATTTCTCCGGCGTTAAGAAAGGAAATGTATGCCACGTATTCTGGGTGTTGATATTCCGCGGGAAAAAGTAACCTGGGTTGCCTTGACTTACCTCTATGGGGTGGGGCGGACGCTGTCCAGAAAAGTGCTGGCTGAAGCGGGCGTTGAGCCGACAAAACGCGCTAAGGATTTGACGGAAAAGGAAGTTTCCGACATTACCCGCGTGATTCAAAAGAGCTCCAAAGTCGAGGGTGATCTGCGCCGTGAGGTGCAGCAGAATATCCGCCGGCTGATTGACATCCGGTCCTATCGCGGTACGCGGCATCTGCGCGGACTTCCGGTCCGCGGGCAGCGCACTCACACGAATGCGCGGACACGCAAGGGGCCGCGCAAAGTGGTCGGCGGAGTGAATAAGAAACCGCCCTCGCCTAAATAATAATCCTTAAGAGAGAATGAGGCATTCATGACCAAGAAAAAGAAAAAATCTAAACAGGTATCGCGCGGCGTAGTGCACGTGGTTGCGACATTCAATAACACCATTGTGACGGTGACGGATCCGCAGGGCAATACGCTTTGCTGGTCTTCTTCCGGAGCCGCAGGTTTCAAAGGCTCGAAGAAATCGACGCCGTTTGCCGCGCAGATTGCCTCTGAACAGGCGGCCAAAAAAGCCATGGAATTTGGACTTAAAGACGTGGTGGTGCACGTCAAGGGGCCGGGATCGGGACGTGAGTCGGCGATCCGCGCGCTTCAGGCGGCAGGGCTTGCGATCAGCGCCATTTATGATATTACT
>JAHFHB010000060.1:1202-8934 GCA_023247135.1 Candidatus Omnitrophota bacterium | reverse complement strand
AGTTCACTGCCGCTGACCACCCGGCGGGTCTTGGGGTCATAGAAACTTGCTTCAATCCGTACCGGACTTGGCGGAACTGCCGGCAAATCTGAAACCCACTCCAGCGATACGCCCTCCGGAAGCGGGGGCGGATCTTTGCGTAAAAAGTCCATGCCTTCCAGCAAAAGTACAAAACGCGCCTTCTGAAAACCCTGGCGCTTCACAAAGGCTTCATCATGGGTCATGTGCCCAAGCGCCATGATTAAATCCTGGACTTCGCGGCGGTAAAAATAGGGGTCGTGAGAAGAAATGACGGGATCGGGATGATCCTTGGTGTAAATGTAGATCACAGCCTCACCGTTGGGCTTGATCGCGGCGTAGGTCGCTCCCATCGCAATTTCTTTATGCTCGTTCATAGGGTCTTTCAGCCAAACCCAAAAGTCGGGATATAATTTTGCGTCCGGATGACTGTGCGCCAGCAGACCGCCAAGATTCTGCATATCCTCATCAATGGCCCGGTTGAGATCAAAGAAACCCCGGAAGGCGTCTTCCACCACGCCCATCAGCGGATTCACCGCAGGCTCACCGCCCAGCATGTGGCCGGGAAACTGCTCTAATGGAAACGAAGGGCCGGTTCCAGCCGCCCAGTTGACAAGCTCCACGGCCGTGCGAGGAAAACGGCCCTTTTCACGCTCGAACCCGAACATGTGCGTACGCAGCCAGGTCGTAACCGCCTGACGGCCGTGATAGCGCCCAATCTTTTCTGCTTCGGCGCGCAGAATGTCCGCATATTGATTCCGCCGGATTTCGTTATTTTGAATTAAATCCGCAAAAATCGGCGGCTGCGCGGCCACCGGCTTTTCCAAAACAGCCCTGACGCTCCACACTCTGAAAAAGCGTTCGATTTTGGGGTAAAACACATGGCGAAAGGATCCTTTTTCCAGACCTTTGAGAATGCCATTTTGCAGCAGAACCACAAAATCAATAAAATCTTTTTCGGTTTGGCTGACAAGTCCAGCAATCAAACGCAGGCGGTTCGTAAAATCCACGCCGCGGCGCCGGTACAATTCTTCCAGTCCCATGCGTATAAGTTTTGCCGCTGCGGGGTTGGAAACGCGTGCCGCTTCTTTCGCAGGGCCGGTCCCCTGCTCGTAAAAAAGCATGAGCCGCGCAGCCTGATACGCCGCCACGGGATGATCGGAAACAAACGTTTCCAGGAGTGCTTCCTCGATGTACTTGAACTCATTGAGGTTGACAAAGTCTTCAGACTTTGCCGCATCAAAACCAAGAATCGCGGCCCAGCCGCGCACGCGCGTCTCGTTTAATTCCGAAATCATCCCGATAAATTCGTGCCGGTGCTCCTGGCTGTGAAAATAAAAATTAAGCCAGGTGAGGAAAAATGGACGCGCGTGCGCGTAGAGCGCCGGAGCATAACGCGCAAGCCGCGAGGCCAGTGCGTAAAAATCTTCCAGGTTTGCGGCGGCCAGCAGGGCCTTCTTCAGATAAATCTGAATTTGCTCAAAATAGCGGGTTTGGTCCGGCGCATTTGCAGGCACACGGCTTTCGATGAGGCTCTCGATAAATGCCTGCGGAGCACCCTTCACAGTGGCCATCTGGTTTAACAACCCGGCGTGCTCGGCCCCTGCCGGCGCCTGCGCATTGCTGATAAATTCGCGCATCAAACGGCTCATCTCTTCCAGCAGTTCACTGCCTTCGGGCGCCGCCCGCTCTTTACCCGTGTCCATGAATTTACGCAAATGCGCATTCGTGATAAGCCGCGCCAAAATTATTTCAGGATCCTGTCCGGAGAAAGCCTGTTTCACCGCAGTGCGGACGCCGAAGCGGTCGAAAAATTCGCGAAGGCGCGCCGACGCAAAGGCGGCCAGGTGGGCCCTTTCACCAAACGCCAGATTGCCGAGCCCCGTCAATACGCTCATGCGCTGGATCACTCTGAACGCCCTGTCCGGGTTGGCGTAGACAAGCGCCAGGTACCGGTCCTCCACTATTTTTTGCAGGCTTTGCATGCGCTCGGCCGGATACTCCCCGCTCATGAGCACATCATCCAAAACGGCCTCAAGTAAAATCAGCCGGTCCAGATCCGTACCCGCAAAATCCATCAGCCTTATTCCATAGTCCCCAAACCCCTGCGCCTGCTCACTCAAAAATCCGGTCATCAGCTCTCTGATCTGAAAGTAATCCCGGTGAAACGCCGCGCCAAATTCCGCACCGTCCTTTTGTCTGCGTTCGCGCTCGGTTTCTTCTTCCTCAAAACTATTGATTCTTTCAATCAGGTCCTGCATCTCCGGCGGCAGTTTCTGCAAGTCGATCCAGAACGATCCCGAAAACGTCTGCAGGCGCTGGGTAAAATCTTCCGGGCTTAAATGATTCAGCGCGGCCAGCTGAATAAACGCTCTCAGGTATTCTCCGTCGGGCAAAATCACTCCGCGCTCGGGGTGATCACGAATCAACTGGTAAAGCGATGCGATGTAGAGAGAAAAAGGCAGGAGATGTTCAAGCGCCGGAGCCGCCCAATCCGTGTTTTGCAGCGCCGCTAAATAAGCCTGCCAGGGCGTTTCACGCATCTCAAGCGCCTGCGCCCAAACCGCTTCATTCGTCCACGGCGCTCCCACGCGGCTGACCACAGGCCGCGGCGGCTTGCGCAAAAGTTCCGTCACGCGGCGGATGCCCGGCTGCGCTTGCCGCTGGGCAAGAAACTGTTCCAGTGAAGCGAAACGCTGGATCGACCAGACCGGCTGGACCGCTGACGCCCTTTGCAGCAGGTGCAAAAGCGAGGGCTCTGCACTCTCCGGTACCGGCACGGACAGCGCCGGGGCTTTGCCGGCATACACACCGGGCGCAAACGCCAGCACTTCAAAGTCCTGGATTTTTGGCAATTGTTTGTCCAGCTTATCACGCAATGAATCAAAAGGCGGTTCCTTGCGGCCCGCCGCCAGACCCAACAACTCTTCTTTTGTAAAAAACCGGTTGGCTTTTCGCGGCACCTCCGGTCCCTGGACATAGAGCTGCCGCAGTCTCTGCATGTCTCCTGCCCGGAATTGCCGGGTGCCAAAACGCCAGTAGTCGTAATTTTCCTCGATCAACCGCACCGCCTCATGGGCATGGGCCGGATCCGAAAAAAACGCGCGGTTGCGATAGAGATGCTCCAGCGCATTCTCGCTTTGAATTTCAGGAAAGAGATCCTGCGCCTGAGCGCGATCCACAAGCTGGCTCTCGGGCAGCGCCTTCACCTGGAAACGTCCGCCGGCATCGCTTTGGTGTAAAGCGTTCAGGACTTCGCGGCGCGTGCGCAAAACATCGGGACGTGCCGAGGGTATCGCAGGCGGCGGCGCAACTTGCGAATCGTCCGCGCCTTTTTTCCTGCGCACCGGCCGGTCAAGCCTGAAACTTTCCTGGCTTAGGTTCTCGATTTGGCCCTGGGCATAACGGTCGTGGTCCAGCGTCAGTTCAATCATTGAAAAACGCCGCCGGCTTGTGCTTTTGACATTCGCACGGACCCGGCGCGCCAACTGGGCATCCCCGTAAGTTTCCAGCACCCGCTGTTCGACCTGATCCAGCCATGGCTCCGAAATCTGAGTAACACCCCGGCGCGGCGGATTCAGCTGAAAGCCCATTTTGAAAAGCGCTTCGCGCATCGCCGCGCTCATTTCCATGCCGTTTGGAAGCGTTAAAAGCAGGCGGCCATTATTTTGCAAAAGTTCCGCGGCCTGCAGAAAAAAACGGTGCATTTCGGCAGGATTCATGCGATGCAGAACATTGATCAAAGTCAGAATGCGGATCTTGTGCACAAGATCGAGACGCGCGATGCCCTTGGGCAATCCGTCAAGCCCCGCTTCAAGACGCACAAGCCCCGCCGCTTTTTCCCAGTCTCCCGGCGGCGTCACCGTCAGATCCTCCGCATTGGGATCCGCCTGATAAAGGGTAAAGTCGGTGCCATTGGGAATACGCCGCGCTGCGGCCGGCCGGCTCTCTTGCAGATCATGCAGCGCGTGCATCAACACGCCTTTACCGGAAAACATGTCGAAATAAGCTCCGCCTGGATGCTGATCCACGTCTTGAAGAATTTGCTCGGCTGCCAGCGCAGCGGAAAAATCGTAGGGGTCACGGCCCAAACTCGGGCTGAATCCGGATTCCAGGATTTTTTGACTGCGCAAACCGCGCTGTCCCTGTTCAATCTGCTCGAGCACTTCGTGAAATTCACGCATGGCCGCGCGCAGCGAAGACCAGACTTCAATTTCTTCTTCCGTCAGCGGTTCCTCGGCCTTGCGCCACTTTGCATAAATCACGGGCACCCGGGCACGCTGGGATTCTTCCTCAAACAAATACGTGTCGTCGGCAAAACGCTGGTTATATTTTTTGAGCAGCAGCTTGGCCCAGCGGTCGCTGAACAGATTTTCATAATCAAAGCCGGGCGACTGAGTGCCGGCCGGATAAAGCCCCAGCACCAGATATTCATTCAAGAGTGTGTCGTAAGCGCTTTTCGCCGCGGCAAAAAGAGATTCGTTCCAGATCGACTCCGGATTTTCAAGCGGCTGATTCCAGAAGGTAGCGGGCGATGTTTCTGCAAGATTCTCACGCGGTGGAGGAACATCCTCATAAAAAGCCCCGAGCAGTTGTAAAATTGAATTGCGACGGCTGTCCTTCACACGCACAAGCAGCAGGTGCCGGTAGCGATGGACCAGATTCAAAATGCGCGTGTGATAAGCCATCCGGATACGGCGCTGTTCCGCCGTCGCTTCGAGGAGTCCCCCCAAAGTCGCCGGAAGATGCTCCTGCAAAGGCACCGACTCGAGGTCTTGCGGCCGGATCCGCGCCAAAACCCGGGCCTGCTCGCGGTCATCGCTTACGAGCACCCGTTCAGAGGATGTTCTGGGGTTTTCGTCACGGACCAGCACATCGTGATGCCAGTTTGTAAAAACGAGCTGGTCAAGAGGCGAATTCAAGGCAGGCGCTTCAGCTGTTTTTTCCAGATCCAGCACATAAAAACCGCGGCCGTAAATCCCCGCTTCTGCCCGGGCCGCGGCATCCAGATCTCCGGCGTTGCTTCGGCCTTTCAGTAAAAGTTCACGGGCCGCGTCCTGCAAACGGTTGCTGGCAAACCCCTGCTTGATGTTAAAACCCAGGGCTTTGACCTGCGCCAAACCGGCATCTTCCAGGATTAACTGCGCGGGCAGCGTGATCAAGACATGCCCACCCGTTTGCAAAAGGTTGTGAGCCGATTTCAGAAAGGCCGCGATTTGCTCGGGCGTTTGGCTTTGCAGCCTGAAAAAGGACGTGACGAGCTGATACTTTCCCTGCTGGGCTTTATCCGCAAGCGCATCTTCGAGCTTTAAAACCGGCGCCGGATTCCAGCGCGGCGAATCTGAGTTGGCCCGCATGTGTGTCAGCACCGGGTGGTCTTCACCATCCAGGATTTCAGCAGACGGGCTCAGCGCTCCGGGCTTGGCCTGCGCCGCGGCGAAAAGAAAACTACCCGCGTCATAGGCACGGGCCACCGGCAGTCCCAGATGGCGCACGTAATCCAAGGTCCACAAAGCCGAAAGCCAGCCCTTGGTCTTGAGAGAGAATAAATTTTTCTCGAGCTGGCCCGCTAAAGACTCAGACGTTTTCGCGGAACTCAAATCCGAGAGTTGCTGCGCGTACTGCTTCATATCCACCCCGAGCATGCGCAGAAGCGCCAGATGCTCTTTGTAGATTCCCTCTGTAAGGCTGACCGTTTCAAGCGCCCAGCGCAGTTTGTCCGCAAGCGTGCTTAAAGGTTGAGTCGTCAGGGGCAGGGAAGCTTCGGAGGCCAAAGACTCGTCCTCCGCCTCATCAGCGGCCGCCGCCGTTTCAGACTCCGGCTCCGCGGCGGTCATGAGTTTGGCAAACTGTATCGCTTCTTCCGGCGTAAGCGCGCTGGCGGGAATCGGCCGCAGAAAAAGTTTGATGATGGCAAGCTTGTCGTCAGAAAATTTTAACTGGCGCTGGATCTCAGACTGCATCAAAAAGGCCATGTGTCTCGGAAGGACCGTATGCCAGGAATCACTGAGAACGCCTTCCAGCGGCCCCACCCATTTCTCAAGCGCCGGATCGATGCGCATCTCGATGAAATCCCGCAGTTCATGAGTCGCTGAGGCGGCGATGTGTCCGGTCTCAAGATAAGTTTGATACGTCGCCAGCGCCAGATCGAGAAGCGCCTTTTCGTGGTCGATTTTGGCCCGCACAGCCTGGATTTTTGCCGCGAGGCGTTTGGGATCGTAATACGCAGCCCCGATGGTTTTGCGCACGATTGTCTCAAGCCTTTCCAGACCCTCGGCCGCCGGCAGAATGCGCCCGGATGCGGAAAATAAAGGCAAGAGCGGCTGCAGTTTCTCGCGCCAACCGTTTAAATCCTTGCGCGGCTGAAACGGAACTGTGCGTAAAAGATCCGGATAAATCGTAAAGACCGGTCTCTGCCCCGTACCGCTCAACAGACGGGCCCCGGTGATCACAAGTCCGGCAGAACTCTCCGCACCCTCTGAAGCAGCTGCGGCGTTCAAATCAAGCGAAAGTTGTTCCGCGCCGTTGGAATCGAACCAGGTGCGTTGCGTGTGATCGGCCACGCTGCTAAGCCGCGCCAACCAGGTTTCCAAACTCCAGTTCTCAGGTCTATCAGGCGCCGCATCACCCGGTGCGGTTTGATACAACACGCCGGGATCCGTGGAACGCAGACGCACCTTCAGCTCCCGCCTTGGGGTCCAGGCATCCTGTGAAACAAGTTTGCCGTTTTCATCATGCTTGAACCGGATGATTTTAAAAACCTTCCCCGTCATGGGATCCAGTTCGATTTTCAGTACCGGATTTTCAAACTCACCCGCGACCTGAAAAAAAGTACGGCTCTTGAAGTGTTCCGAAAAAAGGCCGCTGTGCTGCGCCCAAAAAGTTTCTTTCTCCTCGGCCGCCGGGAGACGCACATCGCCGCTTCCAATGACATCCCGTAAATCATACAAAAAATTGGCCGCATTCCCGGGCAAAAGGTGCTCATCTTCATAAAACTCATCATCCGTGGGACCAAAAACGCTGCGGGCAATGCGCTCGATTTCTCCGACCATCACCACAGGAACTTCGTTCCCGGCCTTTAAATCCTCTACCGTTTCCACCGTCGCGTCCGGTTTAAAATAAACGATGTCCGCCGATAAACCTTTTTTCTTTTTATCTCCGATTTTGAAAGAGGTCGAGCGCGCCCATTCTGTCGGCAGTTCGTCGCTCTTTGCGAGCGGCGCTGGCGGCGGCGCACGATCGCCGGCACGGGTCTGCCAGTCTGTCAACGTCCACTCCGGATGGAATTCGGCATCCTGCCGGTAGAGCGCATGTTCCAGAATCTGTTCAGGGCCGTCCGCCTGCCGCACGTAAGTCTGAATACCTTTGACCTGAGCACCCTCCGTCTCGGAGTTTTCGATTTCTACCCGCAGCACAGGGCTGCCGTGCTCGCTAAAAACCCGCTGAGTGATCAGAGCACTGTAAAGTCCGCGCCTTTTCCCAATCAAGTCCGCAAATTTTTCATAAGACATTTCCTCTGGCCAGGCAAAATTTTCTTTGAGCAGCACATGGCGATCTTCGACAATCACGTCCCCCGCCTCATTTTTATTCAGCGTCCAAACCTCTTCCACCTGGCGCCGCGCATTGAGCCGGATCCGGTAATCGGGCATGGCGCTGCTTTCCACCCGCACAAAAATATCCCGGTCTTTGACTTCCTCAAGCTCATCGTGCAGAA
>JAHFHB010000060.1:0-1192 GCA_023247135.1 Candidatus Omnitrophota bacterium | reverse complement strand
AGTTTCCATGTGTTCCAGCTCCTCGTAAGCCCGGCCGAGAACATGCTGAAAATAAAAAACCTGCTCCAGATCATCGCGGAACAAGTTTGAATAGATTCGCTGAGTCAAATCCGCGCCCAGAATAATGCCGTAGCGGCGCCTGAAATCCTGTTGTTCCTGCGTCCCCAAATCGCGAGCAGCTCCCGTTTGCAAGTTCTGGCGGCGGATCTTCGGGCTGTTTAAAATTTCACGAGCACGGGCCGCCGTTTTTTGCAGATCCGCCGGCGACTGATTCCATGTCTTCGGATTAAAATCCACAGCGTTCATCTCCTGGCGAAAATCCTCACTTTTGCGCAAAGCCAGGATCACGCTGGCGATTTCAAGGTACGGATAAAACTGCGTCCCGAGTTTCCCCTTGGCAAAAAAACTCGTGAGAAACCCGAGTTCCGCTTGCACGCCGTATTTACTAAAATGGCGCTTGTTCATGTGACTTACCACCCATTTTGAGCGGAAGAAACGTGCGTGATGGGCCAGAAGATCGTAAACGCTGCGTTCAAAATCAAGCGGCTGGAACGTAATCGTGGAAGCATCCCATTCGTGCGTGAGCAAAAACTCCAGAAACTCCGTCACCTTTTCGATCTTTTTTTCCTCCGGCACATTGCGGCCCCACTGCCGGATACGCTCCACCCTGTCCAGCCCCAAATCATGAAGCATGAAGTTGATCACATGGTCGGCGTGCCCCGCCCCATCCCCGTCTTCCTCGCCTTCGGCCTTCAGTTTTTCTTCGTAAAAATCATAAAGGGATTCCAGCGTCTTTCCGGACTTTGCATCAAATTTGAGGGCGTGCTCTCCGGAAAAATCGACCCGCACAAGCTGGTGCGCCTGCGTTTCAAACTTAAAACCCTGCTGCGGAAGAGTGATCTGGAGCCTCTCAGCCCTTTCTCTCTGCGAAGCGGAAACTTCCGCTCTGAGTTTTTGTGTTTTTAGTCTGGCCAGGTTTAGGACAAATCTTTTGCGAACTTCCACCGGAGTTTTTTCCCACGCCTCGAGGCCTTTTGCGCCGTCATAATCGCCCTGCTTGAAACTTTCCAGCGCCTCTTTGTATGTGAGTCCGGGTTTGTCGGTTCTCATTTCGGAGCGAAAAACAGTTGGCGGGAATGACACAGCACCAACAGTGCTGCGCACATGACCGTCTCTGCCATCTGGCAGAGGC
>JAHFHB010000059.1 GCA_023247135.1 Candidatus Omnitrophota bacterium | reverse complement strand
AAGGGCGTGCCGAAAGTGTTTATCATAGGAAAAAAAAGCGCCGGCGCAAGCTAAAACATTGGCCACAGCGGCGATTGACAGCGTAAAAAGCTTTGAGTATGATACCGCAAATGGAAACACCTTCTGCTTCCAAACATCCCATTTTGTTTCGATTCTTCAATCAAAAAAGAGGTGCGCGCCCCGCGGCACAAGCTTTTGCCGTGACCACACGCCTCTTTTCCAATCAACGCATGGAGCTGAGTGATGTCTGAGTTTATCGGCCGCGAGCGAAAAGCCCGGCGTGCTTATGGTTTTGATGAAATTGCCCTGGTTCCCGGAGAAGTCACGCTGAATCCCGACGAAGTCGATATCCGGTTCCCCATCGGAAATCTTAAATTTGAAATCCCGTTTCTGGCCTCGGCGATGGATGGCGTGGTGGATCCACATTTTGCGATTGCCATGGGCAAGCTGGGCGGCATGGCGGTTCTCAACCTCGAGGGGATTTACGTCCGCTATGACGATTACGCGGGCATCCTCGATGACATTGCGCGTGCAACGCCTGAGGAAGCCACAGGACTTGTGCAAAAACTGTACGAAAAGCCCATCCAGGAAAAACTGATCAGCAAGCGGATTGAAGAAATTAAAAAGGCGGGCGTGCCGGCCATTGTCAGCTCCTTGCCGCAAAAAGCGGAACGTTACGGAAAAATCGCCGAAGAAGCGGGCGTCGACTGCTTTATCGTACAGTCGACGGTGACGACGGTGCGCCACATTGCCAAAGCGTACCAGGTGACCGATTTCACAAAGCTGTGCGCCCAGATGAAGGTGCCGGTCATTTTGGGCAACTGCGTGACGTACAAAGTCGCTTTGGAGCTGATGGGAACCGGCTGTGCCGGACTGCTTGTGGGAATCGGTCCAGGCTCGGCCTGCACCACGCGCGGCGTGCTCGGATTGGGCGTGCCTCAGGTGACTTCCATTGCCGACTGTGCTTCGGCGCGGGAATATTATTTCAAAAAATCGGGCCGCTACGTTTCGATCATCGGCGACGGCGGCATGTCCACCGGCGGCGATGTCTGCAAAGCCTTTGCCTGCGGTGCGGATGCCGTGATGGTGGGTTCCGCGTTTGCCCGTTCCAAAGAAGCTCCCGGCCGCGGTTTTCACTGGGGCATGGCGACCCCGCATGCCAATCTTCCGCGCGGCACGCGGATTCGCGTGGGCACGACGGGCTCCCTCGAAGAAATTCTTTATGGGCCTGCACGGCTGGATGACGGCACGCAGAACCTTGTCGGAGCACTACGGACCTGCATGGGGAATGTGGGCGCCGCGAATATCCGCGAATTTCAGCTCACGGAAATTGTGATTGCCCCGGCCATCCGGACGGAAGGTAAATTGTTTCAATCCGCGCAGCGTGTGGGAATGGGAAAATAATTCCTCAGGCGCCGGCTTTTTTAGGAAAGCAGCTGTTCATGAAAACCCAGAAGAAATCGGGAGTATCGCGGCGGGAGGGAGATCCCGCTCACGAAACGCTGCTGATTCTTGATTTTGGTTCGCAGTACACGCAGCTCATCGCGCGCCGTGTCCGTGAACACAAGGTTTTCTCAAAAATCCTGCCGTACAATGCCAGCCTGGAAGAGATTCGCCGCGAAAACCCGAAAGCCTTGATCCTGTCTGGATCGCCAGCCAATGTGTACGGACCCAAAGCGCCCCTGCCGGTCAAAGAAATTTTCTCCTTAGGCATTCCGGTGCTGGGCATTTGCTACGGGCTTCAGCTGATTGCCCAGACCTTCGGCGGTAAAGTCCACAAGTCGGCCAAGCGTGAGTATGGCCACGCAGAAGTTACGGTAGACCAGCGGGCAGGCTTGTTCGACGGCCTGCCCGGCCAGGTGACCTGCTGGATGAGTCACGGGGATAAACTCGACAAGCTGCCCCAGGGCTTCAAGCGGATCGCGCATACCTCCAGTGCCCCGATCGCCGCTTGCTGCGACCCTATCCGTAAAATTTGGGGAGTCCAGTTCCATCCCGAAGTCGTGCACACTCCGCAGGGCGCGAAACTTCTGGGCAATTTTCTTTTCAAAATCGCCGGTTTTCGCGGGCTGTGGACCTCGCGTTCCTTCATCGAGGAGAGTATCGAGAAAATCCGCGCTCAGGTAGGAACGCATAAAGTCGTGCTCGGACTTTCGGGCGGGGTAGATTCTTCCGTCGCGGCGATTCTGCTGCACAAGGCGATCGGTAAAAATCTCGTTTGTATTTTTGTCGATAACGGCTTGCTGCGTAAAGAGGAAGCTGCGCAGGTTGAAAGGACTTTCCGCGGCCATTACAAACTCAACTTGCGCTGTGTGGATGCCTCCGGAATTTTTTTAAAGCGCCTGCAGGGTGTCAAGAATCCGGAGCGCAAACGCAAAATCATCGGCCGGACCTTTATCGAGGTTTTCCGCAAGGAGGCTGTCAAACTCGGACACGTGCCGTTTCTTGCACAGGGCACGCTTTATCCGGACGTGATCGAGTCCGTTTCCGTACACGGAGGCCCGACCAGCATGATCAAGAGCCACCACAACGTGGGCGGCCTGCCGAAGCGCATGAAATTCAAGCTGGTGGAGCCGCTGCGCGACCTTTTCAAGGATGAAGTTCGCGCCGTAGGCCGGTCACTCGGGATTCCGGCGCATTTCATCGACCGGCATCCGTTTCCGGGGCCGGGCCTTGCGGTGCGCGTTCTGGGCGTATTGACCCGTGAAAAACTGGATGTTCTGCGCGAAGCCGACGCCATTTTTATCGAAGAAATTCAAAAAGCCGGACTTTACGACAGGATCTGGCAGGCCTTCACGGTCCTTTTGCCCGTCCATAGCGTGGGGGTGATGGGGGATGAGCGCACTTACGAGAATGCGGCAGCGCTGCGCGCCGTCACGAGCCTGGACGGCATGACGGCTGATTGGGCGCGCATTCCGGATGCGGTTTTGGCCAAAGTTTCAAGCCGCATCATCAACGAAGTGCGCGGCATCAACCGCGTCTGCTACGATATTTCAAGCAAGCCGCCGGCGACCATTGAGTGGGAATAACCCGCTGCGTTTTCGTTTGCCATTCAACTTGAAAGGCTCGCCTTAAATTTTATGCCGCATACTGACTTTGTACATCTGCACTGCCACACGCAATACAGCCTGCTGGATTCTTCCGCCCGCGTTTCCGCGCTTATGAAGCGGGCGGTGGAACTGAAGTTTCCCGCCATTGCCATGACGGATAACGGCAACCTTTTTGGAGCCGTTGATTTTTACAGCCAGGCCCGCAAACAGGGCATCAAGCCGATCATCGGCCTCGATGCTTACATGGCGCCAGGCTCGCGTTTTGAACGGCAATTGCATGGCATCAAAGAGGCTTCGTTCCGGATTGTCTTGCTCGCCCGCGATGAAGGTGGCTATAAAAACCTCATGAAGCTTTCCAGCATCGGCTATCTGGAAGGCTTTTATTATCGTCCGCGCATCGATAAAGAAGTTTTACGGCAGTACAGCAAGGGCCTGATCGCGCTCTCGGGCGGCCTGAAAGGGGAAGTGCCGTACTACCTTTGTCTTGAGCGGCCTGAAGAAGCCAAACGCGCTTTGGCGGAATACGTCGATATTTTTACCCCCGAAAATTTCTACCTGGAAATTTTTGATCATGGCGTCGGGCCGGAGCGCCGGATTATCGAAGAATATGCCAAGCTCGCGAAGACGTTCAAGCTGAAGCGTGTGGCGGCCAACGACGTGCGCTACCTTAAACGCGAAGATGCGGCGGCCCATGATGCGCTCATGTGCATCGGCACCGGGCACACGGTTGATGAAACGAACCGGCCGCGCTATCACGGCGACCAGTATTACCTCAAAACGGCGGATGAAATGAAAGCGCTTTTTAAGGATGAGCCGGATGCGATTAAAAACAGCATTGAAATCGCCGAACGCTGCAATGTGGAGATGGATTTCAGCAAGACGTATCTGCCAAAGTTCACTCCGCCCGAGGGCCGCACGCCCGATCAGCATATCCGCGAACTCTGCGAAGAGCGTTTAGCAGAAATTTTTCATGGAGACGTTCCGAAAAATTACCGGGAACGTCTTGAATATGAGCTGGGCGTGATCGGCAAGATGGGGTACGTCAGTTACTTTCTGATCGTCTGGGATTTCATCCATTACGCGCGCAAGCAGGGCATCCCTGTAGGCCCCGGACGCGGTTCGGCGGCCGGCAGCCTGGCGGCCTATGCGCTGGGCATCACCAACGTGGATCCGATCTACCATGGACTGATCTTCGAGCGCTTTCTCAACCCCGACCGTGTCAGCATGCCGGATATCGACATCGACTTTTGCTATGAACGCCGCCAGGAAGTCATTGATTACGTCTGCCGCAAATACGGTTCGGATAATGTCGCCCAGATTATTACATTCGGAACCATGGCCGCCAAAGCCGTGATTCGTGATGTGGGCCGCGTCCTGGGGCTTTCCTATCAGGACGTGGATCGTCTGGCCAAGTTAATTCCCAACGAACTGAATATTACGATTCGAGACGCGCTTGAAAAAGAGCCGAAGCTCAGAGAAGCGGTCGCGGCGGATGCCCGCATTGCGCGCCTTTTAGAAATTTCTCAAGCGCTCGAAGGTATTTCACGCCACGCTTCGACGCACGCCGCCGGCGTGGTGATTTCCGATACGGCTTTGACGGAACACGTGCCGCTTTTTAAAGCCGACGAACAGATATCAACACAGTTTACGATGAAGGATCTCGAAAAGATCGGGCTTCTGAAAATGGATTTTTTGGGGTTGAAAACCTTGACCATGATGGTGCGTGCCATCGAAATCATTAAACGAACGCGCGGCGAGGAAGTCGATGTGGACACGCTCAGCCTCGACGACAAAGCGACTTATGAGATGTTGAGCCGGGCGGAGGCCGCCGGAGTGTTCCAGCTGGAAAGTTCGGGCATGCGCGATCTTCTCAAAAAAATGAAGCCCAGCCTGTTTGATCATCTTGTCGCTTTGCTGGCGCTCTACCGGCCGGGCCCGCTCGGTAGCGGCATGGTCGATGATTTTATCCGCCGCATGCATAACCCCAAACTGATTGAGTATGATCACCCCAGCCTGGAGTCCGTCCTGAAAGAAACCTACGGAGTCATTCTGTATCAAGAACAGGTCATGAAAATCGTCAGTGAGCTGGCGGGTTTTACGCTAGCTCAAGCCGATTCCTTGCGCCGCGCTATCGGCAAAAAAATTCCGGAGGTCATGGAAAAAGAAAAGAAATCCTTTGTGGACGGAGCCAAAGCGCGCGGAGTCAAGGAGCCGGTTGCGGAAAAAATCTGGAACCTGATCGACTACTTTTCAGGTTACGGGTTCAACAAGTCGCACTCGACGGCCTATGCCCTCATTTCGTATCAGACCGCGTATTTGAAGAGCCATTATCCGATCGAATTCATGACCGCCCTGCTCACTTCAGAAATGGGCAACACCGACAAGGTGGTGCGCTACATCGAAGAGTGTAAAAAAATGGGGATCGCGGTGAAGCCGCCGTCGGTCAACGAAAGTTTCTCCGAATTCACCTGTGCCGGAGATCACATTCGTTTCGGGCTGGCGGCGATCAAGAATGTGGGTGTCACTGCCATCGATTCGGTGCTGGAGGCCCGTAAAAAAGGCGGCTCGTTTTCCACGCTGCTCGACTTTGTGAAGCGCGTGGACCTGCGCGTCTGCAACCGTAAGGTCATGGAAAGCCTGATCAAGTGCGGCGCTTTTGACTGCTTTGGCGCCAAGCGCGCCCAGCTGATGACGGTTTTAGATCCTACGCTTGAAATGGCCTCGAATTTTCAAAAGGACCAGAGCCGGGGCCAGCTTTCTTTTTTTGGCGGAGGTTCGGCCGGCGGTGCTTTCCACGAAAGCGGCGCCGCATTGCCGGACATCGAAGAATGGCCCGAAAATCAGCTGCTGACCTTCGAGCGGGAGCTCATGGGATTTTATGTTTCCGCGCATCCGCTGTCGCGGCACGCCAAGATTTTACGCAACTACGCCACGGCCAGCACGGATACCCTTGCCGAACTACGCGATCAAACCGAAGTGACGCTGGGCGGTATCGTCGATCAATGCAAAGAAATTCTAACGAAGAAAGGGGATCGCATGGCATTCGTGACTCTGCAGGATTTGAGCGGCTCCTGCGAAGTCGTGGTTTTTCCAAGCATTTACCAGACGGCGGCACCGCTTTTGACTCAGGATTCCATGATTTTTGTGCGCGGCAAACTCAACGCCAGGGATGAAGCGCCCAAAGTACTGGCCGATGAGATTGTTCCTTTGGAAGAAGTGCCAAAGCGTTTTACCCGCCTTGTATCCATTGATCTTCTGACGGCCGGGCTCGATCCGAATATGCTGACGGATATTCAGAAAGTCCTGCTGCGCCATAAAGGCAAGACCCCGGTTTATTTAAGTTTCCGTGATGCCGAGGGCAAAACCTCCGTGATTGATTCCGGCGATGACTTGCGCGTTGAAGCCGGAGACCCGCTTTTTCTTGAATTGGAAAAACTGGTCGGTGAAAATTGCGTTAAGATCAAGTAACCCCGTAAGTTAGTTCTCTTCTTTTCTTTTTGGCCGCCTTATGCCACCGACTTCATCGAAGTCGAATCGATTTTTCTGCTTTTTTCTTCGCCCAACTCCTATCCTGGCCGCAGGTTGCCTACGAATTTTGCCTGAAAAAAGGTGCTACAGTTTTCTAACATTTTGCCGTACCTTAAGTTACAGAAAAATCGAGCCTGCTTTGAGACTTGACATTCTGCAGTTTATTTGCTAGATTTTTTTACGTATCTATAAGTCCAGCAATAAGTTAACGGGGTTACTTTAGTCTCAAGCAGTCAGCCAAAGGGGAAAGAGTATGACGGACATGAACCAGGGACCTGAGCCAGCCGATGCGAACAGTATCACTAAAAAAGATATTGTGATGAAAGTGTCCAACTCCACCAATCTTACGCAGATTGACGTGAAAAAGATTGTTCAGCGTACGCTGGATGTGATCGTGGAGAGTTTGGAAGAGGGGCACACCGTGGAACTCAGAAACTTTGGCGTCTTTAAAGTCAAAACTCGCCGCGGCCGCATCGGCCGCAATCCCCGCACGGGCCAGGAAGTTGCAGTGCCCGAGAAGCGGGTGGTTGTTTTTAAGCCGGGTTTGATTTTAAAGCACAAAGTGAAGTAATTCGACGCTGTTCTCAGGCGGCCGTTAGGTCATAACAAGGAGGAAGGAATGCCGGACAAAGGCAAGGTCAAGTGGTTCTCTAACGTGAAAGGGTTTGGATTTCTTACGAAAGAGGGTCTGGATAAAGACATCTTCGTGCATTATGCGTCCATTCAGGGAGACAAGTATAAAACCCTTAAAAGCGGTGAAGAGGTGACCTTTGACATCGAAGAGGGCCCGAAGGGTCCGATTGCGAAGAACGTCATTCGCGCTGAAAAGCCTGCGGCCAAACCCAAAGAAGGCTGAGTTTAAGGATCATTTTCTGCGCTAGCGCATCCATCAGTACCCCGCCTCGAACCTTCCAGTTTTTTCTAGACCCACCTTGCGATCTTTCGTATGATTTTCACTGCCCTCACGCCGAGGGTCTAGGAGCCTATGAAAAAATCATTCAAACGCCGCCCGCGGCGGTTCTTCTCTGAGAATATTCTGACGCAATCCGGAGAACAGATTTTTCTGAATGCCGGGGAGTCTGTGCATTTGCGCACGACCCTGCGGCTTGATCCGGGAGCGGTGGTGCTCTTGACCGATCCTTCCGGCCGCGAAGCAGAAGCTGTGATTGAGGGTTATGAAGCCGATGGCCGGGCGGCGCTGAAACTCATTGAATTAGGCCCGTGTCCGCAGGCCGGCCGCATTTTCGTGCGGCTCTACGCCGCGATGGCGAAGGGCGGCGTGACGGACGAACTGGTCGAAAAGGCGTCTGAACTCGGAATCGAGGAGTTTCACCCCATCGTCACGGAGCGCACGGAAGTCAGAACTTTCGGTGAAAAAAGTCAGCGCCAGCTTGAGCGCTGGTATAAAATAGCCCGCGAGGCGGCCAAGCAATCCGGCGGCCGGAAAGAACTGGTTCTTTTTGAACCTGAAATTTTGGCGCAGGCTGTCAAAAAAGCCGGGCCGACGGGGCGGCACGTTTTTTTGGATCCCTATGAGGGCGACGCCGTAGATTTGAAAACCTGGCTTGAATCCATGGACTTGCTATTGAAAAAACAGAATCATCTCGAGCTGAATCTCTACTTTGGCCCGGAGGGCGGTTTCTCACGGCCGGAACTTGAAGCGGCGCGAAAGACGCTGGCTGAAGCGGGCGCCGTCTGCCATTGGGTGCATTTGGGCGCCCGGCTTCTCAGGCTCGATACCGCCGTGGTCAGTGTGCTCGCAGCGGTTAAACTTATCCTGACATGAATCAACACGTACGTTTTATTACGCTTGGATGCAAGGTCAACCAATACGAAACTCAGGCGATGCGCGAGTCTCTGCTGGGCGCGGGAATCGCCGAGCCTGAAAGGTTTGGCGGGCAAGCGCTGTCGACGGAGGTCGATTTTGTGGTCATCAACACGTGCACGGTCACTCAAAAGGCGGATCGCGAGAATCTCTACTGGATTCGGCGCGCCCGGCGCGAACACCCGGCCGCGAAAATCGTGGTGACTGGTTGCATGGTGGAGCATGGCCGCCGGCAGCTCTCGGGGCTTGCGGAAGTGGATCTGGTTCTCGCGAACGAAGAGAAAGCGGATATTGCCGGACATCTTTCCGCGGGCTGCGGCAGTCCGGAGCTACAGGATGCCGTGCGCCGTGAGCGCCGGCGGACTTACGCGTCGCTGGTTATTTCTAAAACAGACGGGCAAGGCCGTGCCTTCGTTAAGATTCAGGATGGCTGCAATCATGCCTGTTCCTTTTGTAAAGTAGTGCTTGTCCGAGGCCGCGCGCGCAGCCGGCCCGCCGGCGAAGTCCTGGACGAGGTGAAACGGTTGCGCGATTCGGGGTACCG
>JAHFHB010000058.1 GCA_023247135.1 Candidatus Omnitrophota bacterium | reverse complement strand
TCAATATGCAGACCAAACAGCCGGAAAAAGCGGATTTCGAGCGTTCCGATTTTTGCGCGGTGCCGGCCGGCAGTGTGATCGGCGAAGCGCTGGTCGCTTATGTGATTGCCGACGCGTTTCTTGAAAAATTCGGCGGAGATTCTCTCATTGAGATCAAAACCAATCACCAGAATTATTTGAAGCTGCTGCGTGCCTAAAATTTTTTTGACGGGAATGATGGGGTCCGGAAAGAGCGTCACCGCTGAGCGGCTGGCGGCGAAGCTCGGATTGCCCTGGACGGACATGGATGCCTTGATTGAGAAAAGAGCGGGGCGGCTGATTCCAGACATTTTTTCCGTAGACGGTGAAACCCGGTTTCGCGAACTTGAATCTTCGGCGCTTGAGAGTCTGGATGCAGGCAGGGCAGAGATTGTGGCAACCGGGGGCGGCATTGTGACGCGCCCGCAGAATATCGCCTGGATGAAAAAAAACGGCAAGATCGTTTATCTGGAGTCTTCGGTGGAGACTCTTTTTAAACGCACCCGCCGCGCGGCGAACCGCCCGCTCTTGAGCGGGGCGGATCCGAAAGAATCGCTGCAGCGTATTTTTCTTGAACGCAAGACGCTCTACGAAACATCCGCGGATCTGAAAATCGTCACTGACGGCAAAACGGCGGATCAGGTCGCGGCGGAAATTCAGACGGTTTTGGAGAAAAAGGCAGTATGAAGAAAATCGGTGTTAAAAGCTCGCAAGGCGGCTACGAAGTTTTGATTGGGGCGGGTCTGCTGCGGCAGGCCGGGCCTCTGGCGGCGAAGGCCGGTGTTTTTCCTAAAGGAATTGTGCGCGGCAAAACCAAAGCCATGCTTGTTTCGCAGGCGCCCGTTTTTTGGCGTTACGGGTCCGCGGTGATTCGTTCGTTGAAAAGCGCTGGATTGCAGGTTTCAACGTATCTTTTGCCTGCGGAAGGCGAAACAGCCAAAACCCGGGAGGCTCTTTTTGATTTTTATGCGGCCTTGCTGAAGGCGGGATTTGAACGTTCCGATGCCATTGTCGCACTGGGCGGCGGTGTGACAGGGGATGCCGCCGGGTTTGCGGCTTCAACGTATCTTCGGGGCGTACCGTTCGTCAATTTACCGACCACGCTTTTGGCGCAGGTCGACAGCGCCATTGGAGGCAAAACGGCAATCAATCTGAATGAAGGCAAAAATCTTGTCGGAACTTTTTATCCGCCGCGGCTTGTGATTGCGGACACTTCGGCCTTGCCGACTCTGTCCTTGCGCGACTACCGGGCCTCCTTGGCGGAAGTGGTCAAATACGGCGTGATCAAAGACGCAAAACTTTTCTGCCTGCTTGAGAAAAATATCCAGAAACTGGCCAAGCCCGCGCCGGCGCTGCTTGAGAACATTGTCGCGATCTGCGCCCGCATCAAAGGCGGCGTGGTGAGCCGCGATGAGAGGGAAACGCGCGGCGAGCGTATGAGCCTCAATTACGGGCATACGTTTGGGCATGCGTTTGAAAAAGAGACCGGGTTTCGCAAACTTTTGCACGGCGAAGCCGTGAGCATCGGCATGCAGGCGGCCGGGCTTTTGGCGCTGGAGCTTGGGCTCTGGCCGCAGGCAGATGCGGAAAGGCAGGGCTGGCTTTTGGCCTCGCTGGGTCTGCCCGTGTCCCTGCGCGGTTTCAGCGTGAAGACCGAGAATGTCATGAGGGCGATGCTGCATGATAAGAAAAAACAGGCGGGCCGTCTCCGCTTTATTTTACCGGTCAGGATCGGCAAGGTCACAGTGTGTCAGGATATTCCGGCGGGATTGATCCGCCGGGTTCTCCATCAATTGGGAGGGTTGTAACCATGAAAGGCTTTTTGAAATTTACGACCGGCATGATGCTTGGGTTTTGCATCGTGCAGGGTTTTGCCTATTTGAATCAGCATTATCTTTGGACCCTTTTTTATCACTGGTGAGGAGCTGCCGATGCCGCTTTCTGAGAAAGAATTAGAACAGATTGTCGAATTCAATGCCGTGCAGGGGGCCGCAGCCCATCGCGCGCTTGCCTTGCTTTTGCGCCAGGGAACCCCGCTGCTGGAATCTTTAAACCGGGTGCGAGGAGCGGAGCTTTTCAGCGAAGCGGCTCCCGCCAGCCGGTTTCAGGCGGCGCAGGAAATTGAAAATTGTGCGAAGCTTGGCATCCGCCTTGTGACGTACCAGGACTCGGATTATCCCGTCAGCCTGCGTTTTTTAGAAGATGCGCCGCTTTTGCTTTATGTCAAAGGAAGTCTGATTGCCGAGGATGAGCAGGCGGTGGCGGTGGTGGGTGCGCGTGACCCGAGTTCCTATGGCCTTGAGCAGGCGCGCCGCTTGGGCCGAGAACTGGCGGAGTCGGGCCTGACGGTTGTCTCAGGCTTTGCGCGCGGCATCGATCAGGCGGCGCATGAAGGCGCACTCAGCGTGCGGCATGGCAGAACGATCGCGGTGCTTGGCTGCGGCCTGGATCAGGTGTATCCCCGGGGCAGTGAAAAACTTTTTGAAAAAATTTCACAGCAAGGCGCTATGCTGAGTGAATTTCCGCTTGGAACCGGCCCGCAGGCGTGGAATTTCCCGCGACGCAACCGCATTATCTCCGGATTTGCGCGCGGCGTGCTGGTGATTGAAGCGCATTTAAAAAGCGGTTCTTTGATCACGGCGCGTTTGGCTGCGGAGCAGGGGCGCGAAGTGCTGGCCATGCCCGGGCCTGTGGACCAATGGACCTCGCGCGGCACGCACCAGCTTTTGCGCGAAGGCGCCGTCCTGGTAGAGTCCGCGGCCGATGTTGTTGAGGCGCTGGCCTACGCGCTGAAAACGCCGGAGATTCCAGCTGAAAAAAAGTTCGAAAATCTGCCGCCTGCAAAAAGAGAGCCGGCTCCGGCTTCCTGGCTGCTTGGATCGCTCGGAGCAGGGCCCCTTTTTTATGATGAGCTGATCGGGCGCATGCGCGCCCAAACGGCCTTGCCGCAAGAAGATCTTTTTACCGAACTTTTAACGCTTGAGGTTTCCGGTTTGATCCGGCGGCAGGAAGATGGCCGCTTTGCCTTGGCCTAAGCCGTTCTGGGAAGCCGATTGCAATTCAGACGTAACTAGGGTAAAGTATTGAAGATAGCGGCCGATGCTATGGAGAGCCTTTATAAGGTCGCCAAAAGTTGATCTTATTTTTTTCGTTACAGCAACCAGTCTTGAACGGTGAAAGGAGCTTTTTATGGTCGATGCAGTCACGGGGAACCCGCAGGCGGGCGGGGCATCTAAGGGCAAACGCTTTGCCGCAGGTGTCATCGATTTGATTTTGATTCCGATTGTGCTCGGGCTTGTGGTGGGTCTTTTGCTGGTGGCCGCTCCGGATGCCGTTCGCAGTGTGATCCTGGTGTTGGTCAACGTTCTCTGGCTCATCGTGCGGGATGCCTTTTTTTCCCCAGGCCGCAAGATGGTGGGCCTGCGCTTGATCTCCCTCAAGGGCGATAAGGTGACGATCGGGCAGGCGGTGATACGCAATATCCTGCTGGTGGTGCCCTTTGTGCTTGTCATCGGGTACATCGTCGAAATCGTGGCTTTGGTCAGCAAGGGTGCCCGTGTGGCGGATGGCTGGGCCAAGACGCAGGTTGTCGAAAAGTAAGCGGCGTTCGTGTTTTTTGAAAACCCCCCTGGCCGTTGATGTCAGGGGGGTTTTTATTTTTGAAACCGTTGGGGTTTCGGCGTTAAGGGAGCTATTGGAGTATGGCAAAAAAGAAAACAGGGCGGGAAAGTCCAAAAAAGCTGGTGGCTCCGAAAGCCTGGGCCAGCGGCAAAGAATCGCTTGAAATCTATTCCCAGATGAACGAGCTGAAAAAACAGCTTGTGGAAGTTCAGGCCAAAGCGGACAACCTGAATACCCGCCTGGAAGACTCCGAGATTCACATTAATATCTTAACTCGTTTTGTGACAGCCGTTTGCATTGAGAAAATAGGCATGCGTGTCGGGGTGCTCAAACGCCTCTTGAAGCGGGTTGAGTCCGAAGCCGTGCGGGACTCCCAAATTCTGCATCTGGAATCTATCTACAAACTGTCCAAAGACAGTGGGAAAGCCGAGTCTCCGAAGCCGCCCTCCAAAAAAGACCCCTGGGACGATATCTCCTAACATATTTGATAGTATCAAGTTAAGACTCGTGGATTAACGTCCGATAAACAGAGCATGCGCGCAAAGGTGTTTTATATTAAAATACCCCCTTTCGGAAGCCGCTTTTGCGCTTTTCAAACACGGGGCGGCCAGTCATTTCAGGGAGGTTCGCTTGCAGCTCTACATTAATGGAGAAAAGCGTCAGGTGGAAGGCGTCAGCCGGCTCCACGAACTTTTGGTTCATTTCAAGGTACGGCCGGCCGCGGTGGTCACTGAGCATAACCAAAAAGTCGTGGCTCCGGAACAGCGCGCTGAGATACTGCTTCGAGAGGGTGACACGGTCGAAATTGTTCAGTTTGTCGGGGGGGGCAGCGAACAACCCGAGTCTTCTCCGGCGCCGGCAGATAAACCGGCCTCGGCTGAACCAGCTCCGGCGGGTAAACCCACTGCTAAAAAAAAGGCGGCCAAGCCCCGCAAAAAAGCGGACGGGGAAGTTTCCAAAAAGCCCGCTCGCAAAGGTACCGTCCGCTATCTTGTGGTCGTTGAATCTCCAGCCAAAGCCAAAACCATTAACAAATTTCTGGGGAATGAATACCAGGTAGAGGCCTCTCTTGGCCACGTGCGCGATCTGCCCAAAAGCAAAATGGGAATTGATATCGAGCATGGATTTGAACCGCATTACATTGTTCTGCGCAAGGCTCAAAAAACAGTGACGCACCTGAGAAAACAGGCGCGTTCAAAAGAAGCCGTTTTTCTGGCGCCTGACCCTGACCGCGAAGGCGAAGCCATCAGCTGGCACCTGGCGCATATTTTCCGCGAAGACGATGCAGATAAAAAAATTGCCCGTGTGGTTTTTAATGAAATCACGAAAGACGCGGTGCAGGAGTCCTTTCGCCATCCGCGCGATATCTCCATGAACGTGGTGGACGCCCAGCAGGCGCGGCGCGTGCTGGACCGCGTGGTGGGGTACGAGCTCAGCCCGCTGTTATGGAACAAAGTCGGGCGCGGCCTGAGCGCCGGCCGCGTGCAATCGGTCGCTCTGCGGTTGATCGTGGAGCGCGAGCACGAAATCAGAAAATTTGTGCCCGAAGAATACTGGACACTGGATGCCAAACTTTCTTCGAACCGGCATAAACCCGCCAAGATTTTCGGCGCGCATCTGGATAAAATCGACGGCCAGAAACCCGAGCTCAAGACCGGCGATGCGACGCAGGCGGTACGCAGCGATCTTGAGAAAGCGGCTTTTGTCGTCGAGAGCGTGGATAAGAGCGAGCGCCGGCGTAAACCGCAGGCGCCGTACACGACCAGCAAATTACAGCAGGAATCTTTCAGCCGGCTTGGCTTTTCCGCGGTGAAAACCATGCGTACCGCGCAGCATCTTTATGAGGGGGTGGAGCTCGGTGAGGAAGGCACGATCGGTCTCATCACTTACATGCGAACGGATTCTGTGAATGTCGCGGATTCCGCCCGGAGTGAAGCCGCTGAATACATCACGAAAAAATTCGGCAAGAATTTTCTCCCCGAGAAACCGCCGGTTTATAAGTCCAAAAAAGGCGCCCAGGAGGCCCACGAAGCGATTCGTCCGAGTTCCGCCTACCGCGAACCTGAAAAAATCAGGGCCTTTTTGAGTGAGGACGAATTTAAACTTTACAGTCTGATCTGGCGCAAATTCATGGCATCGCAGATGGCGCCGGCCGTGGATGAACAGCTGAGTGTCGTGATTGCCGCCGGCAAGCGCTACCAGTTCAAAAGCACGGGGCGCAGAAATCTGTTCCCGGGATTCAGCGTGGTCTACGAAGAAGTCCACGCGCCTGAACCGGAATCCCGCGCGCCCGGAGCTGTGGACGGCGAACCGGTTGAGACGGGCGGCTTTGAAGAAATTCCCGAGCTTGTGGCTGGAGAAGCTCTGGAACTTCATGAACTGCTCGGCGATCAGCACTTCACTAAACCGCCGGCGCGTTTTAATGACGCCAGCCTGGTCAAGATTCTCGAGGAAAAAGGCATCGGCCGCCCGAGCACTTACGCGCCGACCTTGGGGACTCTGTTGGAACGCGATTACGCGATGCGCCAATCAGGGGCCTTGCATCCGACTGAACTGGGGGAAACCGTGGTGGGGCTGTTGATCGAACATTTTCCGCAGGTCATGGACATTCAGTTCACCGCCCAAATGGAAGACAAACTGGATCAGGTCGAGGAAGGCACGCTGGCCTGGAAGAAGGTTATCGAGGATTTTTACGGCCCGTTCAAAAAAAATATCGACGCCGCGCATGAGACCATGAAGAATGTGCGCCGCGAGGCCGTCCCGACACAGTATGTCTGCGACATCTGCGGCAAAATCCTGCTGGAACGTTGGGGCCGTTTCGGGAAATTCCTGGCGTGTTCCGGATTTCCGGAATGTAAGTACACGCGGCCTCTGCCCACGGGATTCCGCTGCCCGCAGGAAGGCTGCGGCGGTGATCTGGTCAAGCGCAAGTCGCGTGTCGGCCGGATTTTTTACGGCTGTTCGCGTTATCCGCAATGCACGTTTATTTCCAATAAACTCCCGAAGCCCGACGACGCTCCTGAAACGCCCGGGGCGCCGCCGGTTGACGGCGCTCCCGCGTCTTCTCCGGAGGCGCCTGCGCCATGAACCCGCATGCCGACCAGTTTCTGCAGTTCCTGAAAACGGAAAAAAGCGCTTCCGATCATACGATTAAAAATTACAGTATTGATTTGCGCGATTTTTTTATTTATCTGAAAAACAAACAGTCCGATCAGGTGGATTATCTTGATATCCGCGGATTTCTTGCGCAGCTCAAGGACCGTGATTATTCCAAGAGCTCCATCTCGCGCCGGCTGGCCTGCATCCGTTCCTTTTTCAAGTACCTGGCGCGTGAAAACCTTTTGAGCGCCAATCCCGCGGCGGGTATTGCGACGCCCAAGCGCGATAAAAAACTTCCGTCATTCCTGAACGCGGACGAGGTGGAGGCCCTGCTGGAGGCGCCTTCGCGCGGAACCTGGGAAGAAAAACGCGACAAGGCCATCATGGAAACGCTTTACAGTTCAGGCCTGCGCGTCAGCGAACTGGTGGGGCTGAATCATGACGATGTGGATTTGGGCGCCGGGCTTCTGCGCATTCGCGGCAAGGGCAAGAAAGAACGCATTGTGCCTGTCGGCCAGGTGGCTTTGCGGGCGATTCAATCGTATCTTGAAAAAAAACAACCGCGCGAAAAAATGGCGGATTACCGCCGGGCTTTTTACATCAACCGGCTGGGCAGCCGGCTGACGGATCGCAGTGTGCGGCGCATGATTTTAAAATATGTCCGCCGTGCGGCGCTCAAAAAAGAAGTTTCGCCGCACATGTTCCGGCACTCATTTGCCACGCATCTATTGGATCGCGGCGCGGATCTGCGCAGCGTGCAGGAGCTTTTGGGCCATGAAAATCTTTCGACCACCCAGATTTATACCCACGTGACGACGAGCCGTCTGCGCGAGGCTTACGTGAAGGCGCATCCCAGGACCTGAGCCATGACGTTCATTTACAATGCCGCGTTTTTATTTTTCGGGCTTTTTTATCTGCCGGTTTTTATCTTAAAAACCCGGCGTGCCGGAAACCCCTGGGCGCTGCTCGGGCAGCGGCTCGGAATTCTCGACCGGCCGTGGCGCGAAAAATTTCTGGGTAAAAAAGTCATCTGGATTCATGCGGTCAGCGTGGGGGAAGTCATGGCCGCCGGGCCGTTTTTACAGCAGGTCTGCGGCCGTTTTCAGGAGTATCACTTTGTTTTGACGACGGTGACGGTGACCGGCCAGGCCATGGCCCGGAAAATGGAAGGCAAGAACGTCACGGTTTGCTACTTCCCCTTTGATTTTACATTTGCCGTGCGCAGTTTTTTCCGGGCGCTGGGCCCCGAGGCCCTGCTTTTGATGGAAACGGAGATTTGGCCCAATCTTTTGACGGAAGCGCGAAATGCCCACGTGCCCGTAGGAATTTTAAACGCGCGGCTTTCGGAAAAATCTTTTTCGCGTTACCGCCGCGTTCATCTCTTCATGAAGGGGCTTTTTGAAAAACTGGATTTTGTGCTGGCGCAGACTCCGGAAGATGCCGAGCGCTTTACGGCGCTCGGCGTGCCGCAAAACAGAGTTTCAGTTTTTGGCAACCTCAAGTTCGACGCCATGCCGCTGCCGGAATCCGATCCGGCCATCACTTCGGCGGCCATGCGCAGCGAATGGGGATTTCGCGACAGCGATCTGATTTTTGTGGCCGGCAGTACGCATCCGGGTGAAGAGGCCCTGGCCGTGGATGCGTTTTGTGCGCTGCGCGAACGCTTCCCGGCGCTCAAATGTATTTTGGCGCCGCGGCATATCGAGCGGGCGCCGTCGTTGGAGCGCTGGCTCGAGCGCCGGGCTTTGGCGGTGCGGCGTGCCACCGACGCCAGCTCGCGCAAGGTTTTCGATGTGCTGCTGGTGGATTGCCTGGGTGTTTTAAAAAATTTGTATGCGATGGCGGATGTGGTTTTTGTGGGCGGCAGTTTCGTGAAACGCGGCGGGCAGAATCCGATTGAACCGGCCGGTTTCAAACGGGCAGTACTGCACGGACCCAACGTTCAGAACTTTCACGCGGTTTACCGCACGCTTGACAGCGAGGGCGGGGCCCTGCGCGTCCGCGATGCGGATCAGTTTTTGTTTGCGCTCAGGCGGCTGCTTGAGCATCCGGAAGAAAGACAGGAAATCGGCCGGAACGCTTTTGCCAGCCTGCAGAGGCTCAGAGGCGCGACGGAACGGCACCTTGAATGGCTGGCACAATTTCTCAATAAAAAATCTCAGATGGAAAGGATTTACCATGCAGACGTCTCTTAAGACCTATTTTCGCTTGATCGCA
>JAHFHB010000342.1 GCA_023247135.1 Candidatus Omnitrophota bacterium | reverse complement strand
GCCTGATTTTCATGCGTGATTTCGCGCACGACATGACTCAGATTTCGACTTTCGAGGGCTACATCGGGTGGACGCACCATTTGTTTTATTCACTGACGGGTGCAGTGGGGCTTCCGCTATTGCTCGCGGCAGGATTCGGGCTGGGGCTCAGTTTTTTCCGCCGCGAAGCGCGCTTTTTTCCGATGGCCTTTTTTGTCCTGGCCTACTACGTTGTTTTATGCGTTTGCAGCCAGGAACACGACCGTTACGTTTTGCCGTTGATTCCGTTCCTGTGTTTTTTCGCGGCGCACGGAGTTTTGACCCTGAGCGGTACGGGTGTGCGAAAAAATCTTTATTTGACCGTTCTCTTGAGCGTTTGTGTTTTACCCTCGCTTGTGAAAACCGTTCTGTGCAATCAGCTTTTGGCGCGTAAAGATGTGCGTACCCTTGCACTGGAGTGGACGCAGGCGCAAATTCCGGGCGGGAGTAAAATCGCGCTGGATGTGCCTTTTTTTATGCCGCGGCTAAAGCCGACTCTCGAACAGCTTGCGGAAAAAGAGCGGGAGATACGGCTCACGGGCAGAAAAGCTGATTTGAAGCGGGTGCAATGGCTGGAAGAGGCGGCGGCCCGGGACCCTGTGCCGCGCTACCAGCTTTATTTCATGGATGAGGATTTGAACGGATTTATGTTCTCGAAGCCCCGAATCCATTATGATATGGGGGAACTTCGGTCTCGCGGGATCGAGTATGTGATGATGACAAAGATGAGCGGAAATCATCAAACGGCATTTTACGAAGAGTTGAAGAGCAGGGCTCAATTGATCATGCGTTTCAGCCCCTACAAGAATCCTTTCATTGACCGGCCTATTTCGCGCATTGCGCTGACGGCCGCGCCGTTTCTTTGGCGGGAACTGATCGCTCGCGAGCGCAACGGCCAGGTGATTGAAATTTTCAGGCTGAACCGCGCCGCATGAACCCAAGACGGAGTAGAGCTTAAAATGCCCCCTGAAAAAACAGACGAAACCATTCGACCTGAAGAAGCCGCGGAGAGGATTGCGAAGGCCGGGATCTGCTGTGAGCTCTGCGGCTCGGCCAAGGCGAAGAGGCTCTACGCGAGCCTCCCGAAAGTATACGAGTGCGAAAACTGCCGTTTCATCTTCAGTTTTCCGCAGCCCAGTCTGGACGAGCTGAAGGAACTTTACGCGGAGAGTTATTTTATCAGCCGGCAGTCGGTCGCCAGCGGCTACGACGATTACATCCGCGACGAAGAAAATATCCGCCGCACTTTTCAAAAGCGCTTCCGCACGATTGACCGTTTTCAGACAAAGCCCGGAAGAGTTCTTGATATCGGCTGCGCCGCAGGTTTTTTCCTTTCCGTCGCCCGAGAGCGTGGCTGGGATGTGAAGGGCATTGAGATTTCAGAATATGCTGCAAATTATGCCAGAAAGTCAGGGTTGGATGTGCATTGCGGGCCGCTTGAAACTTTTAATCCCGCCGGCGAAAAACTCTTTGACGTGGTGACCCTGTGGGACGTGATTGAACACGTGCGCAGTCCTCGGAGCGATCTTGAAAAAGTGAGCCGGCTGTTAAAGCCCGGAGGCTGGCTCGTCCTGGCGACGCCGGACGTGGACAGCCTGACGCACTGGCTTTTCCGCGACCGCTGGATGGGATTTAAAGATGATGAGCACCTTTTCTTTTTTTCCAAAAAAACTTTGACCCAGCTTCTTGACCAGTGCGGGTTCCAGGTCGTCCTGTCAAAGTTTGAAGGGAAGTACGTTTCCCTCGACCTTTTTAAACGGCGCATCGGCTGTTACAGCAAGTTCTTGTCGTCCTTCCTGCGCAAAACGCTTCAGCCTAAAGCCGGGAAATCCACGGACTTCTACGTCAACCCCTTTGACATCCGGCTATTTATCGCGCAGAAAAAATAGACGGGAATCCTTTATGGTCAAGAAAACCTTCCGGCAGTTCTTTGAGCGGGATTGGGCGTGGGCCGTGGCATTTTGTCTCGCCGTCATCTGTTTTTATCCCGAACTTTTTTGGGTGAAAGCGGCGCCGCTCGTCAATGACCACTGGGAACAGCACTATCCCTGGGCCTGGCTCTTGCACAAAACGCTTGAGCAGGGGAAACTGCCGTTTTGGACTCCACTGATTCACTGCGGTTTTCCGATCGCCGCTGAAAGCCAGATCGGGATTTTTTACCTGCCGAATCTTTTACTTTCCTTGCTGCTGCCTTTTCCGGCCTCGTATGCCTACACGATGCTGATTCATTTTATGATCTCGGGCCTTGGCACGGCCCTGGCCGCCAGGAGCCTTGGACTGAGGCGCCCGGCCGCATGGTTTGCCGCGGTTCTTTTTGTCTTCGGCACTTCCTACGGCGGCGCTTATTACAACCTGACTTCGCTTAAAACCATCGCCTGGTTTCCCTGGCTGCTTTGGATTTTTGAAACAGGGATGAGAAAAAAAAGCGCGGGATGGATGGCCCTGTGGGGTTTGACGGCGTCGCAGCTTTTGGTGGCCGGCTATCTGCAGGTGGGTGCGCTGGTGATCGGCATGGCC
>JAHFHB010000341.1 GCA_023247135.1 Candidatus Omnitrophota bacterium | reverse complement strand
AGCTGGTTTGCCAGTCGAAAATACGTTTGCCCCAACTCAGCTTGAAGGCCCGTCTGAGAGGACGCCACGCGCGAGACCTCCCGCACCGCTCCGTCTGCCTGGTCTTTAAGCGTCTGTATTTTAGCCCGGTATTCATCGCGCTCGCTTTCCAGAATGGCCCCCTTGATCTTTTCCTCAAGCTGTTCGATCTGGTCCTGCGCTTTTTTTAATTTTTCACGCTCTGCCAGGTATTTTTTCTGATTCTCGTCACTCTGCTGCTTCATCGCATTGATCTCGTCCTGTTTCAGCTTGACGACGGAGAGCGTTCCCTTCTTTTCATCGTCCTTTTGGTCCAAACGCCGCTCAAGCGTTCTGGCCCGGCTTTTGAGCACGTTATTTTCAATGGTCATTCTTTCAAAACCTTCCTGAACAGACGCGATATCTTTTTTCAACTTTCGATTCTCCTCAAGCGTATCGTTGACCGTCGCAATCAACGCATCCAGATCGACCTTGCCGGGGCCGGCAGATTGAATCGCGGCCTTTGAAATTTTAGCGGCAGGCGCAGGAACCGCAGCCACAACTTTCGGCGGTTCTGGCGCGCCCTCCTCAATATTCATCGTCGTAACCACAGCTGCAGCAGGCGCCTGAGGCTTCGCTCCCTCAGCCGCCCAGAGCCCCTGAACGCCGCTGCCGCACAAAAAAAACGCCAAGCCCGCCAGCAGGGAATATTTTTTCATAGCACCGCCCCCGGGGGGCTCTTCATCCCAGCCGGCTTTATTCTCGGCCCCATGGCATCACTGTCATCCGAGGGACTCAAAACGGGTGCGAGAGAAACACCGCGGCCGCTCTCGGAATTAAAATCTTTCTTGATCGGAAGCGGCTCATCAAGGACACTTTTGTCACCGCGCACAATTTTAGGAGTGATCAGAGTCACGATTTCAAGTTTGGTATAAACTTCTTTGCGATTTTTAAAGAGGTGCCCCATAAACGGAATATCCATCAATACCGGCAAACCATTATTGGTCACCGTATAGTCGTCGCGGCGCAACCCGCCCAGAATCATCGTCTGGCCATCCTTCACCACGACACTCGAATCCAGTTTCGTGGTATTCACAAGCGGAATCTGGTTATTCGTGGGCGTCACCAGCGTTCCCGAACGGCTTGAAATCTCCGGCTGAATTTTCATGGTGATAAAACCGTCGTCATTGATCTGGGGCTTCACAATCAGAAGCAGGCCGATATCGATAAATTTAATATCTTCACTGACGGACACGTTATTTCCGGTTCCAGTCGTTGTGGTAATGACGTACGGCACCCGGTCGCCGATATTGATTTTCGCTTCCTGACCGTCAAGCGCCATAATTCGCGGATTCGCGAGAATCTTCGTATCGCTGACTTCCTTCAGCGCTTTAATCTCGACCGTGTAATCATCAGCCGTCGCATTGCCGATGGCCAGGCGGCCAACGGTCCTCAAATTGGTCGCTGACGAAACGGTGGAGTCGATCGGAAACCTACCCGTAAAGGTCAGCTTACTGATTTTACCCAGATCCTGGTTTGAAAATACGCGCGTCCAGTCAATCCCATAATCCAGGCTGGGTTTAAGCGTCAGTTGAAGGATGCGCACCTCCAGCAGAATGGCCGATTTAGGCTTATCAAGCGATTTGATGACTTTTAAAATCTCTTCCAAGCGCCCCGGGTAAGCGCTGATCGTCAGCTGATTCGAGCGCTCGTCGGCCACGACAGAGCCCACGGATTTTGCATCCAGCTTGAGCTTGAGCTGCGTTTCGATGTCTTTCGCGGCAGCATTTTGCAAAGTGATCACTTTTGTGTCGAGTTTTTTTTCCATGTCTTCAAGCACTGAATTCATCTGCAGCAGTTTTTCGGGCGTGTCGATCATGACAACATTGCCCGTATCCTCATCCACCAGCACCTTGCCGACAGAACTCTGCACGGCCTGCAATGCCGTGATGGCGTAAGCCGGCTTGGCGTAGGTCAGCGTGCGTGTCGCAATCTTGCGCTTGTCATTGTAATTCTTTCCGTACACGGTGACATACTCTTCTTCGGGCATGACGTAAATGATGTCGTTACGCACTTCGTAGGCGAGCTGATTGGAAATCACGATGATATCCAGAGCATCTTTGATTTTCACGTTCCGTAGCACGAGCGTGGAACGCCCCTGAACATTTTTACTGGTCACAATGTTTAAGTTCCCCTGCAACGCAAGGAATTTCAAAATATCCACCACGTTGATATCACGCAAATCCAGAAAAATAGACTTGTCCAGTCCGGATTCAACCGGCGCCGCCGCGACCGTTGCGGCGCCGCCTGTGATCACGGCTGGTGCCGCAGGGCTTTCAGCCGCTTTGGGCGGCGTTCCGGCCGGCGCGGGGTCCGCGGCCCAAACACTCGCGGCGGCCGCAAGACTCAAAACCCCGAAAAGAAAAAAGTTTTTTTTCATCAGCGGATTTCCATTTCTTCTTCACCAAGCTTCAGCACAACATTATCCTGGCGGATCTCCTTGACGGTAACGCCTCCAAGACTTTCCCCCTGGCGCAGAAACGTCG
>JAHFHB010000057.1 GCA_023247135.1 Candidatus Omnitrophota bacterium | reverse complement strand
CCGGGCGCGACTTTTTGGCCAGCTTGGAGAAGATGCCAGGGGCCCTCACCGGGACCGGTCTGTGAGGGTGCCTGGCACCTTCTCTGCGGCCCAACCGAAGGCCGAAACGAAACAGAAAATGGCGACGCTTGTGACGTCGCAAGAAACGGTGGAACGGCCCAAAACCGTGGTGCTTGTCAGCGTCAAGGGACAAGTGCCGCAAATCGATCCCGCCCTGATGGATCTTTTGCCGGGCAGCCGTGTGGTCGTTCTGGATTCGCTGGAAAACCCTGAGGCGGTTGGCCGCAATCACTTTGCAAAAATGAAATTACCTCCTGGCGTGAGTCCGGAACATGCAACCTTTCGGGGGGAGCTTCCCACTCTAGATGAACTCAAGGCTATTTTAAAATCGTCGGCAGCGCTAAGGCAGGCAGCCCAGGCGGAACCCGGACAAGCGGCACTGCCGCTGCTTGTACTGCCGTATGTGGAAGAAAGCGTGCTTAATCGCTACGCGGCGTTGCAGGCGGACGACGGGCTTGTGGTGCGCACCCCGAAAGTGCACGGCACCAAACTGCGCGAAAGTTTTTCACGGTTTCTGGGACTGCGTGCGCTGCCTTCACAGCTTCGCGACATTTTGCCGGACGTTTTCACCGTGCAAGTCCGCGAACGCGGATTTTCAAGTGCCTTTATTCCGCTGGGAGCCGAGGGAAGCTTTGCCTCTCTGGTGAGTTCCATGCTGCATGCGCGCACGGTCGAGTCTGCTGCGTAACGTTTTGTATATACGGATTTTTTTGTTCGTAGGGAACAGGCATGCCTGTTCCCTACAATCGTTCTTCGCATAAGCAGGGAACGACAGGCGATCCTTTTCACTTCAGGAGGCTGTGTTGCGTTTTAAGAAATTAACTGCCGCCGTGACACTCACGGCTTATTTAGCTACGTTTGGGGAAGGCGCTCCGGCACGGGCGTCTATGACGCCCGTGTCTACGACGCCCGCATACGCGGCGCCGGCAGCGCTGCCCGCCATGCTTTCTCCCCGCCAAATGCTTGAGAGCCTGCCCGCCTGGCCGGCCCGGCTCGGAGCGCTTGAAGAAGTGCGTCTGGTCTCACAAGACTCCAAACAACCCAGGCCGTTCTTGATTCACGTAGAAACTGCGCACGGCTCTGAAGAATCTGCCAAGAAACTCAGCCGTACGCTTAATTCTCTCTACCGTCATCAGGGTGTAAAACTTTTCCTGCTGGAAGGCGCGGCCGGTGCTTTGGAACCTGAACTTGACCGCCTTTTTGGCCAAAAGCAGTGGGATTCTGAAATCAGCCGCATGCGCATGCGGCGCGGGCGCATGAGCGGCGCGGCTTACTTTTTAATGCGGCATCCCGGCGCGAGCGGTTATGGGATTGAAGATGCCGAGCTTTACCGCCAGGATCGGATTGCATTCAAACATCTTTTGGCAAGTCGTGAACAGGCCGGCGCCTGGCTGCACCGCTCGAAAGAATCACTGCAGACACAAATGGCCGCTTTGCTGCCTGGTCCGCTCTGGGATTTTCTGAAACAGAAAGAATCGTTTGAGGCAGGTACATTGTCGCTTGAAACCTGGTTGAGCGCTTTGGAAGGACAGGCGCGCACACAGCTGGGCATCGATCTGGCGCATCCCTCGTCGCAGAAAGACTGGCCCATGCTTGTGCGCTGGGTGCGTTTGCGAGAACGAGAAGGTGCCAGGTACCCTCACAGACCTGTCCCGGTGAGGGTACCTGGCACCTTCTCTGCCGTCGACGCTTTCAAGGAGCTCGAGCAGCTTTACAAACATGATGCAGCTGGTCTCAAAACACTCGCAGCCCTAAATAAAATCTTGCAAGCGAAGCCTGCCACGCCACGTTACGGAGAAACCCGCTGGAAAACGGAACAGGCCTGCGCACTTTCAGACATTTGCGCTCATCCGCGCGTTGTGGAAGTTCTCAAACCTTTTTTGGAAGAGCGCGCATTTACCGATGAGCTGAAATCCGAAAAATTTTCTGATGAAATGGAACGGCTCGCCGAAAAAATCGAGAATCAGACTGTGTCATCCCCGCTCGTCATTGCGAGGAAGCCGAAGGCTGACGAAGCAATCTCGCGAGTTTCTGCACTATTGTCTTTATCCCGCGATCTGGAACTGCTAGGAAAGATATTATCCGGTGAACTGGCCCGCGCGGATTACGAAAAAATAAAAAACCGCACACAGGATTTTGAGCCGGCGCGGCTGGCGGAGCGTTTTAAAAATGCCGGGGCCGCGTTTGTGGATGAGAACCGTGCGGCCGGATGGATTCGTACAGCGTTTGATTTTTACCATGGCGCCGAGGCACGCGAACACGCGTTTATTCAAAATGCCGCGGAGGCGATTGCCAAAACGCACGTCTCACAGGCAGTGATCGTGACCGGCGGGTTTCATACCGACGGTTTGCGCGCACAAGCTCTCGCCGCCGGTCTCAACTACTTGCGTATCCACCCCGCCGTTTCAGGAACGCCTGAGTCTTTAGACCCTCGCCGCGATGAACGTGAAAATTACCGGCAGGGATTCCTTGAAGATCGCGCCACCATCGAAGACGGTGCCGCGCTGGCGATTCCCTCAGACAGGCTTGCCTCTTTAGGCGTTGGTCGCGAAGTGTTTGTGAACAATCGTCTTATTGACGCGAACCTTTGGCTAAGAGAAGGTGCCAGGCACCCTCACCGGGACAGGTCTGTGAGGGTGCCTGGCACCTTCTCTACACAGGCAGTAGAGCAATTTAACCGCGGGACCTTTGCACGGTCCTTTGGAATTACTTTGGGGTTTACCGGAACCAGGCCGGTGTTTACGCGCTCGGAAAACCGCGCCTCCAAAGACACCGCGGATTTACACAAGCTGGTCCACAAGGAATTGCATGTCATCGATGACGCGCTGAATCACCTGCCGCATGGAGCCATCCCCGAGTTCTCCAAAATTCAGGTTTTGCTGGCCGCTCTTTATGGCGGCGACGTGCAGCTGCATGCGGAACAGGCTATGTTTGCAACAAAGACAAAAAGCGCCCGGCCGCATTGGGAAAAACGCGTCTATCAGTTTCAGCGGGGACTTTACGCCATGGCCGAGAAGTCTTTTTTCAGCAAATTGTCTGCGGAACAGAAAACGAAGGTCGGAGCTTATCTCACGGAGGCCGTGCGCCAGCTTGAGCATTTGGGCATTCAGGTTGATCGCAAAATTACCAGTTCGGTGGCAGGGGGCGAGATCAGCATTGGCAATATCCTGACACACGCACCCGAATTTCAGAATCCCTTCCTCCACACCTTTTTAGGCGAGTCCGAAAAAATTAAATCTGCCAGCAAAGCCCAGAGCCGTTTTGAGCGCGCCGTTGAAATTCTGAGCGCTTATCCCGCCGCCAAGGGGCACAAATTGACTGCGGCTGAGAAAAAATATCTGCGCAGTTTTGACAATATTTTCATTCCGGCTTTCCAGATGGATAAGGCGGAACCGTTTATTGTTCGCGTTCAGCATAATCGTGCGCGCGGCCCTCATAAGGGGGGGATCCGCCTGGTGAATGCGGGCACCCTTGTGAATGATCAGCACTTTCGTAATTTATTTAATGATTTGAAAGGGCAACTCACTTTGCAGGAACTGCGTTATTTTTTAAGAAAATATATTCTTGAAGAGACGCTTCCCCTCAGTTTTGGTATGACTTCCAAGGCGGCTGTGGTGAAACTTCCTTACGGCGGTGGCAAAGGCACAATGCTGGCAGCGGATGTGGTTGAAAATGAAACGGGAGAGAAAATCATCGAGGACTTGTACAAGGGCCAGGACGCCACCAAGTGGCTTTATCAGCTGGCGCGTGGCACCACCAGGGTTTTTGCGGAGTCGGGTACGGTCCGGAGCGATAAGGACATTCCCGCTGCGGATTTAAACAGCGGGCGCTACATGGACGTCATGGCCGATGAGCAGATTGAAACCGTTTATGACTCTCTTCGGCCGAAACTTGAGTCCTTGCTGAGGCGGCCGCCCGCGACTTTGCCCGTCGAAGACGCGGCGTTTATCCAAAGCCTGGCGGAAGTGCCGCAGTATACGAGCGCATCGCTGGAGCGGCCTCTCTATTTGCAAATCGTAACAGATTATGGGGCCCATCTGCGTCAGGCGGGCCGCAAAGTGCCTTCCTGGGTCCAGCCGTTTTTCAATGCGGCCGCAACCTACACTTCAAAATCAGAAAGCTTCATGGGCTCTGTTTTTCGCAACGATTCCACGGGCTACGGGGGAATTCATGTTTTAAGAGAAGTGGTTTTGCGCGAGGGGCTCGGCCGCTCCAAAGAGAAGCCTCTTGCGGGCATGACGGCCAAGCTCATGGGGCTTGGCGCCGTGGGTGCACCGGCCGCAGAAAAAATGCTGGCGGAGGGAATGCAAATCAAAATGATTTCTCTCGGTTATCCGTCCCACGCATTTTATAAAGCCGAAGGCGGATTTACGCGTGAGGAAATCGCATTGATTCGCAGGCTGGCGAGTGAGAACAAAGATTTGGCTCTGCTGGGCACGGCCGGCTATGAAGCGCCGGGTATCGAACATATTCCTCCTGAGCAAGTCGATGCGCGTCTGCTTGAACTTGATACGGATGTGTTTGTACTGGCGGCGGTTGAGAACGCGCTGGATGGGAAGAATGTGGTCCAGGCGCGAGGCAAAATTTTTCTGGAGTTGGCCAATGGGGGGATTACCAATGAAGCCTACGACCGGCTTGTGCAGGATCCGGGGACGATGGTGATTCCCGATACCCTGGCGAATGGCGGCGGAGTGACGGTTTCTTATTATGAATGGATGCAAAATCTAAAGAATGAGCGCTGGACGCGCGAAGAGGTGATTCAGCGTCTTGACAGACATCTTAGCGGCGGCGTGGAGCGCGTGGCGAAGGTGCGCGAACAATACCACACGGACTGGCGAACGGCCGCGGACATTTTGATGATTCTCGAGGTGCTGGAAGCGCGCCGCGCCGAAAAATCCAGAGCCGTTCGTTCCAAAAGTAAACGGTCAGAAATGCGCACTGATTCAGCGGCTGAGATTGGAGTTTCAGACAAAGAACAAGGCGGCGTGGATCCCACGGAGCACGAGGAACCCCGCGCGGAGCCCCGCTGGACACTCGATTCTCTGAGTCAATTTTGGGCGGTCTATGCACGCAATCCGAAGGTATTGCTCGAGACCAGCATGACGGATTATTTGTGGAGAACTTTTTTGGGCGGCCCGGATTTTTTGGCTCTGGAAAAATTGTTTGAAACCTACATTTCTAATAATCCCGGAGGCTTGGATATTACCAGGGCTGAGCGGGATGCCCAAACGGTCACCCGAATTGCGGATGCCGTCCGGGGACGGATCCGGATTTACATGTTGGAGCAAATGGGCCGCGCCGGCGAAATCCGCATCGAGGCACGCCTTATGGGATTTGATCAGGGCATGCGGCGCCTTGTGGCCCGGCTGGCAAATCCGCCGTCGATCCGTCGTTCGAGCTACCTGCTGTCTCTTGCTCAGTGGAACCGTTTTTTGGCGCTTGTCTGGAACCGTGAAAAAGGCGAGGTCGATGCGGCTGTCCGGGAGGCCCTGCTCGCGGACGCATGGCAATACAATTCCACCCATCGCTTTGGCAAAGCAAGGCGTGTCACCACGCGCGCCTTTTTTGGACGGCTCAGCCCCGAGCAGCTCCGGCAAATGACGAGGTATGCGCGCGAATCCCTCGAAAGAATCGAAAAGTTTATCGCGTCGCTGGGTGTTGCTGAAATTAATCGCATTGTGGATGCGGAGCGGGTGAGTGATCCGCAGCTTAATCCGGCCGGCGCGCTTGAAAAAATAGGTCCTTTGCCCGACGCGGCTTTTCAGAACACACAGCCGCCGCCGGAAGTGCCGGAAGTGCCAGAAATGATAGTACAGCCGGATTTAATTCCACCTACGGACAATACCGCAGAGAAGGCAAGAGCGCATCAAGATGCCTTGGCCTTTGTTTCTGATTTACAAGCGTGGATCAACGCTGCGGGCCATGATGTTGCGATTCACGTGGCGGCTTCGCGAGGGGCCTCTGCCGGTTTCCCCAATTTTGGGTCGACGTCCTCCCTGGAGCGTGTGGAGGCCTTGCGCCGGTTTCTGGAAACGAATCCCAGTGCGTTCATTTCACCGATCTCGACCGTCCGGAGATGGAATCCCCAATCCAGAACCATAAAGCTTGCGCTGAAGCTTTTTGTGAGCGATGAAAAACCACTGGAAGCAGCTCTTTGGGCCAGCCAGCGGCAATTGGCGCATGACTATGTTTTGCTCTATACGCCGGCAGTGTTGGGAGAACCGACCGTGAGGTCTTTAAGAATCCGTCAACTTTTCTTTTTGTTTGACGCTCTGAGCGATAAAGAGAAGGCGCGGAACCGGTCCCTGCCCGGCATTCTACAGCAACTTGAAATCCTGCGTGAGCCTTCCGCGGATACTCGTCCGGCCGAAGACTTCATACACCGTTTTTTAATGGATCACGGCAAAAATCTTTGGATACTTCCCGAAACGCTGTTGGATTTCTTCCCCGAAGACCCTTTTTGGCAGTGGGTGGTCTACGGACATTTTGTGGCTGCTTATGCTGAATTGGATCAGGCTATTGCCGCGCTTGCACAGACAATCCGGCAGGCGGACGAGCCGCTGCTGGAAAGTTTCCGGGCCATGCTTGGTCCTGAACATCAGGATTTAGTGAACAAAGTCCGAGAGGGTGACCCGCAGAACGTCTTCGCGGCTGAAATCCTGGGGCATTTGGTGTATTGGAATAATGACGCGGACGAGGAGGATTCAGGGAGTGCGGCTTCCTCAGCGGCTCAGGAAACAGGGGCTCGCTCAGCGCTGGAGGTTGCCGGCGGTTTATTCGACCGGGATCGAATGCGCAACTACCTTAAGTATTCCCAAAATTTCTTGAACTCCCTGGTCAAGGCAGAGCCGGAGTTACAACAGCAACTGGCGGAGTTCATGGGGCCCTACGGTGGCACTGTGCAGGAGTTTGTGACGAGTGCTTCGGCATTATCCAATCGCAGATTTTTTGCGGCCGCAGCCATTGCCCGTTTTATGAGACAGGCCTTGGATCTTGAGCAGACGGAATTACCTACCGTCGGACCGCAAAAGGTCTTGCTGGATATTTTTGCCGGACTTTTGCGCTATCGCGGCGAGGAACAAGCCGCAGTTCTCGCAGCAACCCTCGGTGAGGAAGAAGCGCCTGGCGCTGAGGAATCCCTCGAGGAAGCCGGGGATACTGCCGCGCACCAACTGGGAATGTCCGAAGAGCCGGCGCCGGCAAGGGTGGAGGTTTCTGCGCCAGCCATTACTTTACGAGTGAAGTCACGCTATGAAATTATTTTATCCGAGAATGGGTTGGAAAAAACCAGTGTGCGGGTCGGCACACCTGCAGGTGAAGAAGGCATGGATGCACGCAGAGTCAATGCAGAGTCGGTGATTTCAGCCATTGAAAATTTGAGACAGCGGCGCCGCATCATCGGCTATGACTGGATTCATCATGGGCAGGGCGGTGGAGAGGTTGCATTTCTCAGACTGGCGCTTGAGGACGGAGCCGCTATTTTAATTAATCAGCGCGGCGCGACGATTGAGCCTGCTACACGTTCTGAAATGCGTACTGGGACGGAAGCCGCGCAGTTTTGGAACGCCGCCTACGACGCGTCGGGGAGCGTTGCGTACCTGACCGATCCTGAAGATAAGCAGCAAGTCTTTGATTATTTCGGCCGGATTTTCAAATCCGCCGCCGGGCCTGTCACCGCGCTCGAAGTGGGCTCCGGAAATTTCAATCTGACTCAGCACATGGTGCGGAATTTACCGGCGGGCTCCACGCTGCATGCCAACGATGTGATTGCACTGGCCGGCCGGTCTTTTCAACCACCCACGGGTGTGACCTATCATGAAAAAGCCATTGAAGACCTGCCGCAGGATTTCTCGCAGCCCGCTTTTGATCTGATCACGGGCCTGTTTGTGCTGGACTATACGGATCTTGATCAAAGTCTTGAAGCATTGCGCAAACTCGCCAAGCCTGGCGCGAAGCTTGCGTTTTTGCTGCACCATAAGCAGTCGACGTTTGTGACTTCGGCAAGGATAAGCCAGGATCAAGCCGTGTGGTTGAAGGAATCGCAAATTTTCAGCCGCGCGGGGACTTATTTAAAAAGCCGCTCCAAGACGGATCGTGCCGCGTGGCGCAATGCGGTCGAGCGTCTCGACAGAGAAATCGCCAAAAGGCAGCGCGCCGATCGCCGGACGCTTCAACAGTCTTCCGGCCGCGTATTCTTCATCACGACGAGCAGCCAATTGGAGGAAATTTCAAAGCTGATGCAGGTGCTTGAAAATAATATTGTGCGAGGCCGTTTTGAGGATGCGCTCAGGATTTTGACGCGCGAAACTCCGCGTTTCTGGAACAAGCAAAAACTTTTCGAATCGCTTGCCGCCCGGCCTGTCTTTGGCAATGGGGAAGCCGCTTCCTTGAGAGCGCTGCTTGAGAAACACGGATTTCAGGCGGATACGGTGAAGCCTTTTCTCAACAAACGAGGAATTTTGCTTGGCTGGCAGGTTGAAATGAGCGTCCCTGCTCCTGCGGGAGCGGGCTCATTATTTGCGCCGGCTGCGCCAACCGTTTCTTTGCCTGAGTTCAGTCAGACTGAACTTTGGACAAGTTTGCTCCAGGACGACATACGGACCGGAGAATACGCCTCCGGCAATTATTATGACGGGCTTGTGCTGGAGTGGTGGCAGAAATTCTTTCGCGGCTTGCCGGCTAAAACGCAGGTACTGGATGCCGGCACCGGCGCGTTGGTCTTGCCACGTCTTGCGCGCAAAGTGAATTCAGAGTTGAGCTTTGAGGCCATCGATAGGATCGATGTGAAGCCCGCGGAAATTCCGGGCGGGACAGACATTCCCTTTAAAGTCGCGAGTCTGGATCAAACCGGGTATGAAGAGAATCGATTTGATGCCGCGACAGCCGGGTTTGCGCTGGAGTATACCCCGGATCGCGCGGCTGCGCTGCGGGAAATGCGGCGCGTTTTAAA
>JAHFHB010000056.1 GCA_023247135.1 Candidatus Omnitrophota bacterium | reverse complement strand
GGGTAAATTCATTCGAAAATTCCAGAGTGACCTGAGCTTTGAAGCCGCTCCAGGGGCCGGTCTGGCGGGTGATTTTTTCAATCACGGCGGGAACTGAAAGGGTGCTTTCGGCTTGAGCGACTGTGGGACAGAAGAAAAAAAGAAGTGAAAGCAGACGGATGGTTTTATACATGGTGCGGAAACAGTTACAGTGGTTTTGCAGGGTCGGAGGAGCGCGCTGCCGCAGGTTCTGCGAGAAGACTCTGGGTGTAAAGAATACGTTGCACGGCCGTGGCCTGCGTGCCAAAAAAAAGCACCCAAATGACAAGTCCCATCAATCCCGGCAAAATGGCGCCCACGGCCAAAGCGATAAGCCGCTCGGGCCGCTCAAAAACCCCGACCGAACAGGCGTCGATAAAATTCTCGGCGCGGGCCTTGCTGTAGCTGGTGACAAAACCCCCGGCGATGATGCCCATGACCAGCAGGAACCAGCCCATGCGCCCTGTGACGGCAAAATGCCCCGCCAACCCGCCGAAGACAAAAAAATCGGAATAACGATCGACCACGGAGTCTAAAAAAGCGCCAAACTTGCTGGCGCGGCCGCTTGTTCGGGCCAGAGCGCCGTCGAGCATATCGCCCAGCCCAGCCACCAGCAGCATCAACCCGGCCGCCGGGAACAGGCCTAGCATAAACAGCGCGCCGGACACTACGTTCAGGCCCAGGCCGGCAAAGGTCAGCTGGTTGGGAGTGAAACCTTTTTCGTGTAAAAAACCCGCCGCAGTATTGAGCAGGGTTTCGATTTTTGGGTAGATCATTTTTCGAAGCATGGCGCAGATTATAGCAGGACTATGTTAAAATGCCACAAAACCAGGAGGGGCTATGGCAACATTGGATGATTTCAAGAAAATCGAATTAAAAGTGGCTGAAATTATTTCAGCGGAACCGCATCCTAACGCGGACCGCCTTTTTGTGCTGAAAATCAAGATCGGGGAAGATCTGAGGCAGATCGTGGCCGGCATCCGGCAGTACTACACGGCCGAAGAATTACCCGGAAAGAAAATCGTCGTGGTTGCCAATCTTGAACCGGCGGTGATTCGCGGCGTTGAATCGCAAGGGATGCTGCTGGCGGCCTCGGATGGAACTGCGCTGGCTGTGGTGACTCCGGAACGCGCCATCGCTTCCGGCGGGCTGGTCAAGTAAGCGCTTAAAAGGGTTTCTGGCTGTACAGGAGCAGATTCTCCCAGGCAAGGTAGTGAAGGTATCCCATGAATGCTGCGAGGCCTGCCATGCTCAAGATGCGGTGCAGCGGGCTCTCGTCGAGGAGTTTGCGAAAGAGAAAGCCAAACAGTCCGAAGTAAAGCAGGACGCTTGGCAGCAGGCAGGTGAGGTCTTGATGCGGGATATTCACGCCCAGATTCTCGAGCGTTTGTGCGATGGCTGTAGCCAGGTAAAGCGCAGGCCCCAATAGCGACAGGAAGATTTCGTTGCCGTCAAAGTAAAGATAGGCCGCGAATGAAAAAATCCCCACAATTAAAAAGTAGCGCAGGACTCCGGGGTGGAATTGAAATTTTTGACGGGCCATAAGTTTTAAATCCTAGACCCCAGCGCTATTCTTGTCAAAGAAAAAACGATGTGTTAAGATCGCCCGGCGCCTCACTCCGGCGCAGAAAGAGCAGAGCATGGCTGAATTTAAACCCTTTAAAGCTTACCGCTACGCGCTTCAAAAAGTGACTTTGTCGGAGGTTATCGCGCCGCCGTATGACGTGATCAGCCCCGCAGGGCAAGACCGTCTTTATCAAAAATCGCCCTACAATTGCATCCGTCTGATTTTAAACCGCGAAGAAGCTCAGGATAGCGAGAAACAAAACCGGTACACCCGCGCCCGCGACTTTTTGGCGGAGTGGATGCGGCAAGGCATCCTGACGCAGGAGGCTCGGCCCGCTTTTTATGTCTATCAGCAGGATTTCAAAGACATTCGCTCCGGTGAGCAAAAAGTCCGTACGTCAATTCTCGGCCGGCTCAGGCTGGAACCGTTTGAACGCGGAGTGGTGATTCCGCATGAAAAAACGCTGGCCAAGCCCAAAGCGGATCGGCGCAAGCTTTTTGAGGCAACCGATACCAATCTTTCGCCGGTGTTTGGCCTGTACGAGGATGCTAAAGGCGAGGCCCGCGCACAGCTGGCAGCCATCATGAGCCGTCCCTGTGACGCGGAGGCGAGCGATGAGGACAAGGTGCGTCACCGCCTCTGGGTGGTACAGGAAGCTGCGGCTACGGGCACGTTCAGCCGGTTTATGGAAAAGCGGCCGGTCTATATCGCCGATGGGCATCACCGTTACCAAACCGCACTGGATTACGCTGCAGACCGCCGCGCCAGGGAAGGTGTTTCGGCCGCCAGTGAGCAGTCTTACGACTCTGTGCTGATGGCCCTCGTTGCTTTTGAAGACGCCGGCATTTCGCTTTATCCGACACACCGTTTAGTGGCTCTTGAAAAAGGCGCTGACGCGGAACGTATTGAAAAGCTGAAACAATATTTTGACGTTGAGCCTGCCGCTGCGGCGAGCCTGGTTCAGCGCATTGAATCCAGCCCCGCGAGCCGGACGCCATTTGGTCTCTTGCTGGATGGAAAAGCCTGGCTGCTGAACTTGAAGGACTGGAAGGCCGCGAGCACGAAGATGCCGGCCGGAAAACCGGAGCTTTGGTACAAACTGGATGTCAGCCTGGTGAGCCACTTGATTCTCGGCGGTCTTTGGGACGTGCCTGAATCAAGCTGGGAAAATGTCATTCGCTACACGCACTCGGATCCGGAGGCGCTCGATTGGGCCGTTAAAAATCCATCGGCGGCAGTTTTTATTCTCAAAGCGCCTTTTGTCAGCGTGCTGCGCGATATGGGGCAGGCGCGCGAACTCATGCCGCAGAAGTCGACTTATTTTTATCCCAAGCTGGCCAGCGGCCTTGTGATGAACCCGCTGTCTGAGGATTTGCCGGCCGCTTTGGCACAAAAAGCCCAATCATCGGCGCTTTCTACTGCAGCCTGTTCCAAAAACACCTGACCCCGGGCGGCTGCGCCCAGGACTCCGAAACGCATGTTCATTCCCGTTGCCTGTGATTACCGTTCGGAGAAATCGCCGTGGCAGGTTTACCAGTCTGTTTATTCGCGTCACGCCGTTTCATTTTTTCTCGACAGCCACGCCTATCAGCCCCCAGCCCAGCGTTATTCCTGCCTCGGCTTTGCGCCTTTTCTTGAATTGATCGTTTCGAAAGGGCGGCTGAACGTGCGTCAAGCAGGCAAAGTTCGCCGGATGCCGCAGGCACGGTTTTTTTTGGAGCTGCGGCGCTGTTTAAAAAAGTACCGTTTGCCGGCCGGACTGCAGAATACTTTTTGCGGCGGGGCAGTCGGTTATCTGGGTTATGAAATGGCGCAGCTTTTTGAGCCGGTGCGTTTTCGCCGGAAAAAAATATGGCCGGGCATCCCCGATGCTTATTTTGGGTTCTACCGCGACTTTTTGATTTATGATCACAAGCTGAAAAGATATCGACTGCTCACGCATGTTCAAGCCGCGAGCGGTAAAATTTCAGCGCAGCAGAAAAAAGCGGCCGCGGAAGTTTTAACGCAGCTGGCGCGTGTGATCGAAACCCCGGCGCCTGAAAAAGCAGTGTTTCAGGTGGAGCATTTTCGTCCGCGCATTTCCCGGCCGGTTTTTCGCAGCATGGTGCGCAAGGCCAAAAATTATATTGCCGCCGGGGATATTTATCAGGCTAACCTGTCGCAGCGTTTCGCATTCGGCTACAAGGGCCGTCCGCTGGCGCTTTACGGGGCCTTGCGGCAGATTAACCCCTCGCCGTTCGCCTCTTTTTTGAAAATCGATGATTTGAATCTGCTCTCGAGTTCTCCGGAACGGCTGATCTCAAAGCGCGGCAGCCATTGTGAAACCAAGCCCATTGCCGGTACGCGGCCGCGCATGGCGGGACGGCGCGGCCTGGAACTGGAACGCCAGCTTTCGCGCAGTGAAAAGGAAAGAGCCGAGCACTTGATGCTGGTGGATCTGGAACGTAACGATTTGGGCCGTGTCTGCCGCTGGCCGACCGTGAAAGTCCGCGAATTCATGCGCGTTGAGAAATATTCGCATGTGATTCATCTGGTGTCACGCATCACCGGAACATTGGAGCCGGGCCGCGACGCCGTCGATTTGCTTCAGGCGTTATTCCCGGGCGGAACCATTACCGGCTGCCCCAAAATTCGCTGCATGGAGATCATCGATGAATTGGAGCCGGAGACGCGCGGCATTTACACGGGCTCCCTCGGGTATCTGGATTACGCGGGGGATATGGATATGAACATTGTGATTCGAACTTTAGCGCTTGCACGCGGCCGTGGGTTCTACCAGACTGGCGCAGGCATTGTGCACGATTCAACGCCGGATCGGGAATACACCGAGACCCTGCATAAGGGGCGCGCGCTTGAATTGGCACTCCGCAGAGCAAGCAGCAGGAAAAAATGAAGACTATTTATTTTGAAAATGGAAAACCGGTTGAAGGCGCACTGCCCGTGTCTGAGTGGGATATTCGTGCCGGCTCACGGATCTCGCCGGCTGGCGCATCGACGCCTATGCGTCGATACAGCCAATCAGCCGGCTCACTGATTCCGCCGGCTGGCGGTATTTTCGAGACCATGAGAGTTTACGGCGGAAAAATTTTTTGTGAAAAAGAACATCTAGCCCGGCTGATCGAATCGGCGCGTATCTCAGGCTGGCAGAACCTCCCGAGAATCACAGAAATTCAGCGGCAAATCCGTCAGGCGGTGAAAACTTACGGAAAACCCGAGGCCGTGATTCGTGTCACGTTGACCGCCGCAAAAATTCTTGTGATGATCGGCGAGCGCAAAACGCGGCCGGAGCTTTACCGGGAAGGCATCCGGCTGGCCACGACGGCGGTGAGGCGCTCCCTTGTGCATGCCGCGCCGCCTGCGGCCAAGAGCACTGATTACATGAATGCCGTTCTGGCCACGCTGGAGGCTTCGCCCAACGGCGTCGAGGACTGGTTGTTTTTGGATGCCGCAGGCTATGTCACTGAAGTTCGCACCGGTAATCTTTTCATCGTTGAAAAGGGCGGCAAAAAGCCGCGTCTAAAAACACCGCCTTTGGCCGGCATCCTCGATGGAGTCACCCGCCGCATTGTGATAGAATGCGCGCTCAGTAAGGGGCTTGAAGTGCTTGAAGAACCGCTGACGCGCCATGAAATTTACAATGCCGCCGAAGTTTTTTTAACGAACACGTCCTGGGAAGTTTTGCCGGTCCGTGAGCTGGACGGACGCAGTATCGGGGAAGTTCTCCCGGGGCCTATCACCACACAGCTGCACCAGCTTTTCAAAAAGAGGGTTTTACGCGAATGTCACAAGTGAAAATCAAACGTGCGCTGATCAGCGTTTCGGATAAAAACGGCCTCATGGAACTTGCGGCATTTCTGAACAGCCACAAAGTTGAAATTTTTTCCACCGGCGGAACGCTGCGGGTTTTACAGGAAGCGGGCATCAAGGCCAAACCGGTTGAAAAAATTACGGGTTTTCCCGAAATGATGGACGGCCGCGTGAAGACGCTGCACCCCAAAATTCATGGCGGCTTGCTTTTTCGCCGCGACAAAGCCAGCCACAAAAAACAGGCGGTCCGGCACGGCATCAAGCCCATTGATCTGGTGGTGGTCAATCTTTACCCGTTTGAAGCCGTGACTGCTAAGCCCGGCGTGGCGCTCGAAGATGCCGTGGAAAATATCGATATCGGCGGTCCGTCCATGCTGCGTTCTGCGGCTAAAAATTACGCGGCCGTCACGGTGGTCACGGACCCGGCCGATTATGGCCGCGTGCTTGATGAAATGCAAAAAAATAAAGGGGCGGTGTCTGCCGGCCTGCGTGCGGAACTTGCGCTGAAAGTTTTTCAAAAAACCAGTGCTTACGATGGCGCGATCGCTGCTTTTCTGGCGGCGCGTCCCGAATTTAAAACGAAGAGCAAAGCGCAGGGCCTGCCTTCAGAGCTGCATCTGGATTACCGTAAAACAGCCGATTTGCGCTACGGCGAAAATCCGCATCAACGTGCGGCTTTTTATGTGCCAGCCACGCATGCGCCGCGTTTCAGTTTTAAACAACTGCACGGAAAAGAGCTTTCTTTTAATAATTTTCTCGATATGGAGGCAACGGTGGATGTCCTGCGCGAGTTTGCCCAGCCAGCCGCCTGTGTGGTGAAGCACAACAACCCTTGCGGTATCAGCGAAGACAAAAATTTATCGCGCGCCGTTGAGCAGGCGATTGATTCTGATCCGCTTTCCGCCTTTGGCGGGATTGCCGGAGTCAACCGTCCCTGCGACCTTCGTATCGCAGAAACCTTGCTGCAGAAGCTGGGATTTTTTGAAGTTCTGGTGGCCCCATCTTTTCACCCCAAGGCGCTTGAAATGCTGAAATCCCGCAAAAATCTCAGAATTATGGAAACCGGTGCGCTGTTAAAAAAGGGCGGTCCGTATGACATCCGGATTTTAAAAAGCGGTATTTTACTGCAGGATCGCGACAAGCCGGTGCGCACCTATCGTGCTTTTCTGAAAAAGAATCTTAAATTTGTGACTCAGGCGAAGCTGACTGGCAGCGAACTTGAAGATTTGATTTTTGCCTGGACCTGCGCCAAGGTGGTGAAATCCAACGCGATTGTGCTGACGCAGGGCCGAAAAACCGTGGGGATTGGCGCGGGCCAAATGTCGCGCGTGGATTCGGTGCACATTGCCTGCCGCAAGGCGGGGGAGCGCGCGCGCGGTGCTATGATGGGTTCCGACGCGTTTTTTCCAATGCCCGACGGCGTTGAAGCCGCGGCGGCAAACGGCATCCGCGCGATTATTCAGCCCGGCGGTTCAATCAAGGACCCTGAGGTGATTGCTGCCTGTGATCGTATGGGCGTGACTATGGCTTTTACCGGCCGGCGGCACTTTAAGCATTGATTGGCGAGTTGGTCTTCGTGTCATTCTGCCCCTGTGCGGAGACAGGGACAATCATATACACAGCACTGTTAGCGCTGTGTCATTCCCGCATCGGCGTGGAATCCGATACTGTCATGTACGCAACACTGTAGGTGTTGTGTCATTCCCGCATCGGCGTGGAATCCGATACTGTCATGTACGCAACACTGTAGGTGTTGTGTCATTCCCGCGAAAGCGGGAATCCATCCCTTTCCAAATAAGACGCAGATGGATCCCTGCTAAAAGCATGCAGGGATGACATAGGGGAGCGTAGGAAGTAGGTCGACCCGCGAATAACCCTGGCCATATTTTATGAATTTCTTGCAATCCCTCAACTACCTCAATTCGTTTGCCAATCTGGAACGGCTGACTCAAGGATCCCCGCTGCAGAAGCGGTTTTTGAATCTGGACCGCATGCGCCTGCTTCTGGAATGGGCGGGCCATCCCGAAAAAGCCTTTTTCCCGGTAGTGATTGCCGGCACGAAAGGCAAGGGCTCCACCGGTTTTTTCCTGGAATCGATTCTGAGCGAGGCGGGGATTCCGTGCGGTTTTTACTCCTCGCCACATCTGGAAACACCGAGGGAGCGCATCCGCCTTCAGGGCCGCCTCATTTCTGAGCGGTGCTGGGCGGCGGGGCTTTCAGAGATCAAGCGGATGCTTTTCAAAAAACGTTTGGCTCAGGCGGCTGAACCCTTCACGTATTTTGAGATCATGACTCTGCTGGCGATGCTGGCGTTTAAAGCCGCAAAAGTCCGGGTTGGAATTTTCGAAGTGGGCCTGGGCGGACGGCTGGATGCCGTCAATGTGCTCAAAGCACCGCTGGCAGTGCTGACTCCCATCGACATGGATCACGAAGATTTTCTGGGGAACACGCTTGCTAAAATTGCTGTTGAAAAAGCCGGTATCATTCACGCCGGAGCCGAGGTCGTGACGGCGCCGCAAAAATTTTCCGCTCTCAAAGTCGTACGCGCGCGCGTTCGTCAATGTCATGCCGTATTGCATCAAGTCAAAGGTGAGCTGGGTTTGCAAGCCGGGCTTTTCGGGGCGCACCAAAGTCTCAATGCGGCCGTTGCGCAAAAAACGGCCGTGGTGCTGCAGGCCAGGTTTGGTTTTGTAATCCCCGCTGCAGCCGTGAAACGGGGCCTTGCCAAAAGTCACTGGCCGGGGCGTTTTGAGGTCATGCAAGGAAACCCCGGCATCATTCTTGACGGTGCGCATAATCCGGTTTCTGTGCGTGCGCTGGTCGCAGCACTTAAAGCCGCCCGCCTCAAAGGTCCCCGTGTGCTTGTGTTTGGAGTGACGAAGGATAAGAACTTTAAAGAAATGCTTCGTGTCCTGGCCGGCTATTTCAACGAAATCATTGTGACACCGCTATCGGACAATCCGCGCGGCCGTGAAATTGCCAGCATGCTCCCGGAGGCCGCCCGCTGTTTTAAAGCCGTTTATCCCGTCGCCAGTCCTGAAGAAGCCCTCGCCTTGGCTTGCCGCAAATTGGCCTGGGGCGGCTGGCTGGCCGCTACGGGCTCTTTCTTCCTCATAGGCCGCCTTCGACCGCTTGTAAAGAAACTCCCCTAAGAAGGCCCCCCCGCAATGGCTGTTAATGAGGACTTTTGCTATATATTTTTAAATATATTTATTTAGTTTTTACCTAACGTTTGACAAATGTTGAGCAGGTGGGTACTCTTTCTTCAGGGGACGTACTAAGTCGTCACCCCTCAGCTCAAAACTGAGAAATTTTAAATTCTGGCTTCAAAAGCCAGCGGAATGTTCTTTAAACCAGGATCAAAGGAGCATCAACCCATGAAACTCGGTAAACAATCGATCAAGGCCTCTTCGCTTTTGACAGCACTACTCTTTGTGTTTCAGTCAATGGTGCCGGCCGGTTTGGTTTTTGCCGCGCCCGAAGTGTCTTCATTTTCAGAACAAACAACGGTGGATCCTGCCCGCAGCGCTTTATTTTCTCTACCGGCCGAACTTGGCAAGGTGATGGAGTATCACACGGCGAGCGTTCAGGCCAAAGACAACCCGTTTATCATTCATGTGCAGG
>JAHFHB010000340.1 GCA_023247135.1 Candidatus Omnitrophota bacterium | reverse complement strand
ACTTTTGTATGCAACTGGCATGCGTGTTTCCGAACTGACCACACTGAAACTGGAGGACCTGAATTTTGAGAGCGGCTTTATCAAATGCTGCGGTAAAGGCGGCAAGGAGCGTATCGTCCCGCTTGGCAAACACGCCATCAAGGCCTGCCAGGACTATCTTGAAAAAGCCAGGCCCAAGAAAAAACCTGCGACGAATTGTGTTTTTGTCGGGAGTCTCGGCAAGCCCCTGACGCGGCAAAGCGTTTGGCACATGATCAAGCGTGCGGCGAAAATAGCGGGAGTTAAAAAAACGCTGACTCCCCACACCTTCCGCCATTCTTTCGCCACGCATCTGCTGGAAGGGGGTGCGGATTTGCGCATTGTGCAGGAACTGCTCGGTCACGCCGATATTTCCACCACGCAAATTTACACGCACGTGTCGCGCGATCACCTTCGCGGTGTTCACGCACAGTTTCATCCCCGGGGATGACTTGCCGCCAACAGCGGCACGTACACCCCTGTCCCTGTCACCGCACAGGGGAGGGGATAACACAAAGGATAGAGTCCACTATGAATGTTGCCATTATCGGAGCCTCGGATAAACCGGATCGTTTCAGCTACAAAGCACTGAGGAAACTTTTGCAGGCGGGCCATCAAGTGTTCCCCGTTCACCCCAAACTCGAAAATATTGAAGGGCAAAAAGTTTTTCCGGATTTATCGGCTATTGCAACGCCGCTGGATACGATCACGCTTTACGTCGGCCCTGAGATTTCGTCAAAGCTTGAGGGCGCATTGCTTGCGGCCAAACCGCATCGTGTGATCTTTAACCCGGGGACGGAGAATGCGGTGCTCGCTGAAAAATTGCGGGCTGCCGGCATCAGTACCGTTTTCGATTGCACGCTTCTGATGCTCGACGGGGGACGCTTTTGAGCACGGCTTGCGAGCTTTCTTCCTGGATTCATGCCGTCGATCCATACGTCGATTTTGACGGGGCTGGTTTTAAGCTCGATCTGCAGGGTTGGAACAGTGAACGGCCGGTCTTTCGCGAGCTGATCGAGTTAACGCGTCCCGGTTTGATTCTAGAGATCGGCGCGTGGAAAGGCGCTTCGGCGATTCACATGGCGCAGACGCTTCACGAGCTTGGACTCACCCGCAGTAAAATCCTGTCGATCGATACCTGGCTGGGTTCTCCCGATTGCTGGCAGCCCCAATCCGGTCTTTACAAGTCTCTGCGTCTCAAAAACGGCTATCCGCACCTTTACGATCAGTTTCTTTTTAATGTCATTGAAAGCGCGTGGACTCAAACGATCATTCCGTTTCCGCAAACGTCCCTGGGCGCGGCCTGCTGGCTTAAAAAAAAGAGCCTCACGGCGCCGCTGATTTACATGGATGGGGGCCATGAGGCTGAGGAAGTTCTGAGCGATCTAAAAAACTATTATGAAATCCTGTCCTGCGGCGGTATCATTTTCGGAGATGACTTCGGCGACCCTTCAGGCGGTGTGCGTCAAGCGGTCGAGGCCTTTGCCCGCATGAACCGGCTGCCCTTTGAAACGCGCGAAGATCAGTTCTGGCTGTTCAGAAAAAAATAGGTTCTTGCACGGTGCTTTACTTTAAACTTCTCAGCTTTCTCCTGGGTTTTGCGTTGCTGGCCTCCGGCGGCATGTTTTACTGGCGGCCCGAGCGGGCCATGAGCTTTGTGCTCACCCGGCTTTGGCCTGAAGAAAAACCGACGCTGCTCAAAATGATTGCCGTTGTTTTGGCAATTCTCACCGTATTCTGCTGGATCAACTCGCTTTTTTATTTGAATGCCTACGGCCTTGTCTTGACGGGATTCCTGACTTTGTTTTGTATCAAAATGGCGGTAGTGCTGCCGGTTTACACGGCGTTTCGCAAAGCAGTGGCCATGCTGGTGACGACGGAACACGTTTCTTTACTCATGGTCATGATCAGCACGCTTGCCTTTGGGGCCGGATTTATTATTCTGGGAACGTTGATTGGGAAGTAGTCAGCAAGAAGCAAAATGGGATCGTTATAACCGAAGGGGGTTTCGTATGAAAAAATTAGTAGCAGCTTTAGCGTTGACAGTCATGGTGGCGGCCGCGGTGCCGGGGCAGGCGTTTGCGGCCAATACGGCCAAGCACGGGCAAATCACGGGGAAAACAGTCTGCTACGGGCTTGCGTCCTTGATTATTTGGCCCGGAATCGGACAGTATCTGAATGATAATGAGACTAAGAAGAATGTAACGCATGCGATTATCGGGATTTTACCGCCTTTTCGTTTCTGGTCGGGCTGGGATGCGTTGATTGCGCGCCAGGGCGGACGCTGGGACGGGAAGATTTAATTATTTTTCAAGCCGGGAAAATCATAAGTCTTTGTTTTTAAAGAGGCAAAGACTTATGATTTCTTGGCTGAAGCGGGAAATGAAAAATAACGCGATTATTTTTTTTCTGACGATTTTCTTAAGCGGAACGGGGGCAGCAATGGCGGATCACGCGCAGGCGATCTACGGGTTTACGGTCAAGACCATTGACGGCAAGGAAAAATCGCTTGCCGACTACAAGGGCAA
>JAHFHB010000339.1 GCA_023247135.1 Candidatus Omnitrophota bacterium | reverse complement strand
AATCTTGTCGATCTCCTGGCCGCGCCGTCCAATGATAATCCCCGGCCGCGCAGAATAAACACGGATACGAAGGCGGCCGCTTGAGCGCTCGATCTCGATATTGGAGATGCCCGCGTGAAACAGCGTCTTCTTGACGTGTTTGCGGATTTTCAAATCCTCTTCCAGAATATTGGCGACATTTTTTCCCGAAAACCATTTGGCTTTCCAGGGCTTGATGTAGCCTAATCTCAGTCCGTAAGGATGCGCTTTCTGACCCAAGGGTTCCTCCTTAAATAACTATCTGAAACTTTACTTTTTAGATGATTTCGTTTTTGACTTTGCCGGGCGTTCAGAACCTGCTGCGACTGCCGTCTTTTTCTCAGTAGACTCGGCAGCGGCCAAGGCCTTTTCTTCCTGCTTGCTCGTGTAGCGTCCGGCGCTTTCGACAAGCACCACGGAAATATGACTTGTGCGTTTAATAATCCTGTCCGCCCGCCCCATGGAGCGCGGCAAAAACCGTTTGAAAGTCGGCGCGCAGTCAGCGCGGAATTCCTTGACGATCAGACAATTGGCATCCAGTCCCTGAACCTTGGCATTCGCAATCGCACTCTTTAAAACTTTTCCGGCGAGCCGGGCGCCCTTTTGCGGCAGTGTCCCGAGAATTTCCATCGCCTTGTAAACCGGCTTGCGGCGCACGGATTGAATCACGCGGCGCAGTTTACGCGGCGCAATACGCATGTAACGGGCAATCGCTTTCGACTGGCGTGGTTCCGCTGCCGGTTCAGCCTTTTTAACTTCTTTTTTTTCTGCACTCTTCGCCATAAATTCCAACTCTCTTAGGTTTTGGCACCGGCGGCTACAGCTTTGGCTTTATCCCCTGACACGCTATGTTTTCTAAACGTGCGGGTCGGAGAAAATTCGCCCAACTTGTGGCCCACCATATTTTCAGTGACAAAAACATTATTGAACACCTTGCCATTGTGAACCGCAAACGTAAGTCCCACAAAATCAGGCGTGACGGTACTGCGGCGCGACCACGTTTTAATCGGCCGGCGGTCGTTTTGACGACGCGCAACAATGACTTTACCTAAAAGCTTTTCTTCGACGTAGACGCCTTTTTTCTTTGAACGGCTCATTTTCTGCGGTCCTTCACAATGTAGCGATTGCTCGCCTTCTTACGTTTTCTGGTTTTTAATCCCTTGGATTTTTGCCCCCAAGGACTTTGCGGATGGTTTCCGCCCTTTGATTTGCCCTCGCCGCCGCCCATCGGATGATCGACAGGGTTCTTTGCAATTCCGCGGGTCTTGCCTTTGCGTCCGAGCCAGCGGGTGCGGCCCGCTTTGCCAAGCTGAAGATTTTCACGATCAATATGCGAACACTGCCCCACGGTTGCATACGCTTCGAGGCGAATCATGCGAACTTCGCCCGAGGGCATTTTAATATGCGCAAAATCATTTTCTTTCGAGAGAATCTGCGCAACAGTGCCCGCCGACCGGACAAACTTTGCACCCAGGCCCGCGCGAAGCTCAATATTGTGCACCGGCGTTCCTTCAGGAATATTCTTAAGCGGAACATGGTTGCCGACCCTCACTTCAGCAGTCGGTCCGCTCATGACCGTTTCGCCCACCTTGAGTTGATCCGGGCAAAGGATGTAACTCTTCTCACCCCCCTGATACTCGATCAGGGCAATGCGCGCGGTTCTGCAAGGGTCATATTCCACCGTCAGCACTTTCGCGGGAACTCCATGCTGCCGCCGGCGAAAATCCACGAGACGCAGTCTTTGTCTGTGCCCGCCGGAAATCCCGCGGGAAGTGATGTGCCCGTGGTTGTTGCGCCCGCCTGTTTTTCTCAGCGCCACAGTCAGCGGCCGGTACGGTTTCTTGGTCGTAATATCCGCAAAGTCCGATACATTGCCGAAGCGACGGGTCGGGGTCACGGGTTTAAATTTAATGTAGGCCATAAAATCCCTGTTTATCCTTAGGCGGTAATGTCGATTTTTTCGCCGGCTTTAAGCGTCACAATGGCCTTTTTCCAAGCCGCTGTTTTACCGGCCTGCACGCGAACCCGGCGCCACTTCCCTTTACGGTTCAGTGTATTTACGCGCATCACGTGCACATTGAATAATTTTTCAACACAAGATTTAATCTGCTGCTTCGTCGCCTGAACGTGAACTTTAAATGCGAACTTCGACTGTTTTTCTTCAGCCATCGCCGCCTTTTCAGTAATCACAGGCTCCAAAATCACGTCGTAAAGATGTAGTTTCATACCCGTCTCGTCATTCCCTTAACTTTTAAGATCCGCCGCCAGCGCTTTTTCAAGGTGCATAAGGGCTTGCTCTTCGATGATCAATTTAGAACGGTGCAATACGTGATAGGCATTCACGTCGCTCACTTTGCGGACTCGCACCCACTCCGTTGTGTTCCGGCTGGCCCGGCGCAGCGTGTCATTCATTTCCACGACCAGGCAAAGCGTGCTTTTCTTACCCATCGGGAGAGCGCCCATCACGCCGGCCCACTCCTTTGTCTTGGGGCTTTCCAGCTTGACGTCTTCCAGGAGAAGCAGGTTCTCTTCTTT
>JAHFHB010000338.1 GCA_023247135.1 Candidatus Omnitrophota bacterium | reverse complement strand
ATACACGGCATCCGCCACACTCGCAGCCGGATAGAGGGGCTCCAGTGACCAGGTTTCCAGCTGCGCATGCCCATCCAAAGTTTGGGGAATGACCCGCAGGCCGAATTCACCCTCCGGCGGCAACGCTACCTCGCTCAACACCGCCACAAGATCTGCGTTGCTCTGCAATTCAATGCGTATTTGCTGAGGAGGTGTGGTGCGCATCTCGGCCCTTGCCGACGCACCAACCCTATTCGTCATTGCGAGGAGCGGTTTTTGCGACGAAGCAATCTCGGTGCTTTGAGATTGCCGCGTCGCCCCTACGAGGCTCCTCGCAATGACGAGCGGAGCAGCAGTGCGCATCTCGGAATAGGCGCCCGCGGGAACGAAAGGCGCATCGGGAACCATGTTGGCCGGATCGGTTTCATCCTGAGTCACTTCAAGCTGGCCGCCGCCCTCGCCAAGCGTACTCACGATCAGATCGGGATAGGTCTTGAACGCATTAAAAGCAAAGCCCGGCGGAACCCCCGAATTAATGGACTCGTCATAAAAAGGCGCATCCGGCAGAATCGGCAAAGCAAAGGACCGCTGCGTGGGTGACGCCTGCTCCGACATGTACAAGGCCAGCGCGTTTTCCGGCTTCTGAGGCCCAAAGCCCGTGTATTTATCAATGTGCAAGACAGACACAACGGCTTGATCGCGGGTCTCATCGGCAGGTAAAAATTCATCGAGCGGTTTAATAAATAAAATCAGAGCGTCGGGATCGGCTGCGCTGCGTGCCACCGCATCGTTCAAAGCTTCTTTCACACCCGGGCTTGTTGGAGGCGGCGGCATCTGAGGCATGTGGTTCTGCATGAAATTCGGCAGGGGCGGGAGCGCCTGCCCCGGCTGAAAAGGCTGTAAAGGAATCTCGCCGACATTGCCGTCCCCGTCATGCTCATGATTGCCTGGAGGGTTAGGTAAAAAAGGCAGGCCCTGAAAATCCGGCACAAGAAAACCGCGCTGGGGCTTGTAGTAAAGATGCACCTGGATTTTTTCTTCCGGGCCCCCATCCTGATTGTGCCGTCGAATTTCATCCAGAATCCGCAGATAAAGATCGGGCCGTTCAAAATCTCTTTTGGCTTCTTCCGGCATACCGGGCCCGAGCAGAGCGGAGAAACGCGATTTCAACGCCTCCATCAAGGCTTCCGCGCCTGCGCCTGTGGCCAGATAAGCCTGAACCGCCGCATCCAGTTCGGGCGCTAAATCCAGATACAGATGCTTCAGTTTCAATTTGCGCGGAGCCGGGTCCCCCGCCACTTCCATGCCGTCCTGCGAAAGCTCGCTGACCAGCCGGCGCACGTCGCCCAAAATCCAGGGCGTGGGCGCGTTGGTGTTCAAGAGAATCACTTTACGGCGGGCCGTGACGCGCTGTGCAAAAAACTCCAGCAGGTCTTCAATTTTATGCTGCTGAAAATAAGCGCTCATCGAGAAAAGCAGCTCAAAATCTGGCAGTTCAAATTCTCCCTCAGGGTTGTTTTTTAAATAATCAAAAGCGCCCGCGGGCAGATCCGCGAAACGGGCGGCGTTCTCCTCGCCCTTTGAAAAATGCTGGCGCATGCTGCGCACACGGCGCAGCAGATCGGTGTAGCTTGTGCCGATCTTCGTGGGACTGGGCTCGCCAAACAAACGCGCGAAGGCCCTTGCGCGCACATGCCAGTCCTTCTCGTTCGCTTTGCCGCCCTCAAGGCCAAGATCGGTTTTCTCTTCGGCGGGAATGAGAGCTTCCCAACGCTCCGCCCTTTCGATTTCCTTATTAATCTCCAGTTCAAAATCCAAGTCCAACGGATAGGCAGCGCTCTTTTCCTTGTTGGCCGCGCGGTAAGCCAGGTAAAGTCCGTGCGCCAGAATTTCTTCGCGGGCCGATTCGCCGGCCTGTTCATAAAGCTCGTCGCCGGCATACAGCGTGACCACAAATCCAGAGTCGTCCGCTTTGGGCTCCATATTCACGGCCGTGTAAACGTCTTTCGACGGCGAACCCAGTTCGACGCCGAGCCCCATCGCCGGAGCCAAATCCCCCTCTTTCAACGGCGGACGGATGCGCACAAAATGGAACTCGGAATCTTCGATAAATTGGCGCAGACCTTCAGGAGGATCCTTCATGAATATTATTTCCAGATCTTCGTTCGCCAGCTTGCTCATATCCGCTTTGATGTCAAACGGCCCGACTTTTTCGCCGCGGTCCAGGGCTTCTTGAATTAAATGTTCTTCGTCATCATTCGCCTGGTATCCCGATCCCGCGATGACTCTCATTTCCGCTCTTGCCGGAGGCAAGAACCGGCGTGTCGCGGACTCTGACAGAGTCCGTCGCACTTCGGAACGTACTTCGCGGATTTCGGCGAGAGGCGCGCGGGCGGGCCAAACCACTTTGGCGGTGCCATCACGCAGCGACTCAATGTACGGTTGTTCGTTATATTTCAAGGCCTCAAGCGCCGCAAAACCACCCACCTTGTTCGCCTCGGAAACGCGCCGGTCAAACACAGGGTCACCGCGGCCGGGCTGTTCAAAATATCTTTTCAGCCTGAAAAAATTGGAGACAAATT
>JAHFHB010000337.1 GCA_023247135.1 Candidatus Omnitrophota bacterium | reverse complement strand
CGGCGCGTTTTACTTGAACAGGCGCTTGCTCCTCCGTATTGCCAGGTTTGGACAATTGAATGTCTGAAGCCTCGAGCGCAAGCCCGCGGCGCCAGGCCAAATGCAAATGTCCAGAACGCAGGTTCAGCCCAGTCGCGGACGAAACTTTTTGTTCAAGCAAAGGCCGGTAGCGTTCGGCATCGAAGGTGCTGACGAGATAGGCCAGCGCCGCGGCGGCGAGCAGCAGCACAATCGCTGCGATGATCAGGATTTTTTTAAGCATTTTATTTCACGGCGTCGCCGCTGGCCTCGGTTAAAAGCTCCGTGACGCCGCGCAAAAAATCCTCGGGCTTGCGCAGTTCACTGCCCTCGGCGATTTGGGCCTGATTGTAAAGCAGCCGCACCCAAAACCCAAAGCGCGCATCCTGCGGATTTTTCTCAACAAGCGTTTTCAGATTCTGAATCAGCGGATGCTTGGGATTGATCTCGAGGATGCGTTTTGCCAGCGGCGTTTCCTGATGCATGGCTTTCATAATACGTTCCATGTGCGCATCCATGTCACCTTCGTCGGCCACGAGACAGCAAGGGCTGCCGGCCAAGCGCTGCGTTACGCGCACATCTTTGATTTCTTCCTGCAAAACCGCGCGGATTTTGTCCAAAAGCGGCTTGACCTCGGCCGGGGCGGCCTCTTTGGCCGGAGCGCCTTCAATAAAGGAAAGGTCCAGGTCGCCTTTCATCACCGAACGCAGTTTGCTGCCCTTGTAGCTTTCAATGTAGGGAATGGTCCAATCGTCGATCACGTCGCTCATGAGCAGGACTTCCAGGCCGCGGCTTTTCAAGGCCTCCAGATGAGGGCTGCGCTCGCAGGCTTCGCGGCTGGGCCCCGCGATAAAATAAATTTCTTTCTGCCCGCCCTTCATGCGCGAAACATAATCGGAAAGACTTGTCCGGTCGCTTTCCGCCACGGCCGTCGACGGATAGCGCATGAGTTCCACCAGGCGTTCGCGGTAATCAAACGCCCCGCCCAGCCCTTCCTTTAAAGCCGCGCCGAATTCCTTAAAAAACACTTTGTATTTTTCGGGTTCGTTTTTGGCCAGGTCTTCGAGCATCTCGACCACTTTCTTGGTGATCTGCTTCTGCATTTTCGGAATCAGCGCGTTGTGCTGCAGGGTTTCGCGCGACACATTGAGCGGCAGGTCCTCGGAATCCACCACGCCTTTGACAAAGCGCAGGAAAACCGGAATGAGCCCTTTCAAATCTTCCGTCACAAACATGCGTTTCACATGCAGGCGCAGGCTGTGCGCTTCTTCGCGAAAAAGATTCAGCGGCGCTTTTTTCGGAATGAAAAGCAGAAGGCGAAATTCGATGCCGCCCTCAATCGTGTGATGCGTCCAGGCGAGCGGTTCATCGTCGTTGTGGCTGATGTATTTGTAAAACTCGACATATTCTTCGTCCTTGATTTCGCTCTTGGGCCGGCGCCAAATGGCCGTCACCTTATTGAGCGTTTCTTTTTCGCCGCCCGTTTTTTCAAGAATCACGGGATGCGGCACGTAGTCTGAATATTTCTGGATGATCGTGCTGATCTGCCACTCTTCCAGAAATTCCTGGGCTTCGTCGCGCAAATGCAAAATCACATCGGTTCCGGCGCTTGCACGCGTGGTCTCTTCGATGCTGTAGCCGCCTTCGCCGGTGGATTCCCAATGCACGGCGGAGCCGCCCGCCGCGCTCTGCGTAATGACTTCCACGCGCGCAGCCACCATGAATGCACTGTAAAAACCGACTCCGAATTGGCCAATGAGCTCCACTCCCGGTTTCGGCGAGGACGCATCTCCAGCCTGGTTTTCTTTCAGCTTTTCAAGGAAAGCCCGCGATCCGCTGGCCGCGATCGTGCCGATGTTGCGCACAACTTCGTCGCGGGTCATGCCGATGCCGTTGTCGCGGATGGTGAGTGTTTTTTTATCTTTGTCCGGCAGAATGCGGATTTCATAGGCTCCGGAGGCATCGGCTGTTTCCGGATGAGTCAGACTTTCAAAACGGCGCTTGTCAATCGCATCGGCAGAGTTGCTGATCAGTTCACGCAGGAACACTTCGCGGTGGCTGTAAAGAGAATGAATGACGAGATTGAGAACTTGCGAAACTTCGGCTTTGAATTCAATGGTTTCTTTGGACATGACACCCTCCCTTAAAATTGAGGGCGTATTATACAGAAAAGCAGGGAAAAAATAAGGGGGAGGTTTTGGGCTTTAGAGAGAAGGCGCCCCGCAGGGATGGCGGGTACCGGATTCCCGGCTAGTCCGCTCCGGCATTAAACGCCGGGGACGAGGTGCCATCACGCGAGGTTTCGCCTAATCGACTCGAGTCTCGGAGCCCGCTACGGAGCTCCATCTAAAACAACTGTACATGACCTTAAATAAAATTCAAGGGGCCAGGCCAAAAATAAAAAACTTTGTTTGTCATCCTGAGCGCAGCGAAGGATCTCATGGATTCTTCGCCGTCCTGCAAAAATCGCAGGCGGCTCAGAATGACAATGGGCTCTTTACGCGCTCACCGCAGTCAGGCGCTCGCGCATAATTTCTGCGAACTTGGAAGAGAGC
>JAHFHB010000336.1 GCA_023247135.1 Candidatus Omnitrophota bacterium | reverse complement strand
TTTGCCGGAGGTAAGACTGAGCTGTTGCTGAAAAAAAATAAAATACAGGCCTTATGGATTCCGCAGGCGGAGTTTACCGGTCAGATTCTCAAAGTCGATCCGAATCGCTTGCTCGGTTTACCTGCTGTGGCGCTTGCTGAAGGCGCAAAGGCGGGTTTGGAACCCGCCACTACAGATGCTGGAGATGGCAAAGGCAATAAGGCGACTTCTTTGGTCGCGGGAGCAGAGGGTTTTGATTTGCTGGATTTGGAGCGTGTTGTGAACGAGGGCGGATTTGATTTTGAAGAATTCAAAGCCTATTTTGCCGGCCTGCCATTTATCGATCCAACAACCCTAAAAGCAGAACCGGATCCCAGCACTGGAGAGGAACCGAAACAGTATTGGGCTGAGACTCAGGGGATGGGCGGAGTGAAATTTCGAGTGGTGCCCCAAGCCTCAGGAAATGTCCTTGTGGAGGTTCAGTTGCCGGTAGCAGCAGAGCATTTGACGAAGTCAAATTCTAAAGACGGTGCCCTGTCGCTGAATTTGTTGGGCAACTCACCCGACTTGGATTTCAATCGTCGGCCTGGTTTCGCAACAACACTGGCTCCTTTGGGCGATAGGGCGAATGTTCTGGAAGCGCGGCTTGTGCCGCCGGTAGCTTCCGGGGAGCGGCCTGAACTGAGAATCATTGTGAAGGACTTAGGAGCGATAAGACTTTCTTCCGACAGAATAAATGAAAAACTCAAAACCAATCTAACCAACAGTTACCGTCAGAAGCACAACGCATCTTTTTCTCCGGAGACGGGCCTTTTAATCGAAATGCCGGGTTACCGGATTGTCGTACAGCAGGCCGGCCGTGAAACAACCTCCGGTGCGGCTCCAATCACGGCACCCGCAGTAAAGACTCCCGCCGCAAAAGGCGCACCATCGGTTGTTCCGGCGGCGCAGCTTGTCACCGGACCCAGCGCGGATCTTTTGGCATTTGGCGATGTGTCTTTTGCAGCCAGTAATCCCACGAAAGAAATTGGGGAACTGTTCAAAGACATTCTTAAAGCGACGGTAGATATTGAGGGCCCTAACATTATCAACGTAAGATACCCCATGTTTCCCACGAGCGGGGCGGCCGGCAGTTTTGTGATTGCAAGACAGTCGCGTGATGTAGCCATCGGATATCACGTGCGCATTCTGGGTTATTACGATGATCAACCGGACTTTGACGGCAACACGTCCTCAGAAATCAGTTTTCATTTTGACAAGCGTGCTTACGGAATTGAGCGCATCACGCCTTACTTTGCGTTTGGGGATCAGCATTTTTTTATGGGCTCTCCTGATAATTTGAAATCAGCCCGCTTTAGCGTCGATGCTACAACGAGTAACCTTGAGTACTCTCTCCGGTTCGGGGAAGTTACGCCGGAAATGTTTGAGGCGTTGAAGGCTTTTTCCGCTTCCCTGGATCAGGAATCCTCCTTTGAAAATGGAATTTACTCTATTTCTGTCGAATTCAATGTTGGAGCTATAAAGAAAATGACTTTTATGATTTCGGCTGAAAAACCTTTTGAAGCCCTTTCCAAGAAGAAAGATCGCCCTGCTGGTGGTTTTCGTCTTGATCTTCAGAAGGCCAGCCGGTTTGAACAGCGCCTTAATGAGTTTGGGTTTTTAAATGAACTAGCCAATCCGAATCTGGATTCAGAGCGCCGGGCACTCTTGACAAACCCGGCCTTTTTAGAAAAGTTTTTATCTCCCAGCAAGGCGAGTGAAATTGTGGACATGGTTGAACGTTGGCTGGAACAAGCGAAGCAACAACAAGTGCCGCTGCCCGCGGGCTTGGCGGAGGTGCTTGGTTTCTTCGCAACGTCCGGAAGGAGTTTTTACCCAGTGCTTCAGAGCAACGGTCTACTTACCCCCATTGCAGAGGCGCTTCGTGCTGCGCGTGAAATAACCTCAGGTGCGGCGCCAGCGGATGATTTGGCGCGCTTTGCGGAAAGCATCAATGCACTTCCTGCTGGAGTATTGGGGGCATTGACAGTGGAGTCTCTCACGACGCGGCTTGTGCGATATGAAGCAACCCAGAATGTGACGCTGACCAGAGAGGATGTTCTTGGAATCATTCGCCTTTTAGATTCAAGGCCGTTAAGTCAGTTGAGGGTATATCTCGTTGACGTGCAGATGATGGGAACTCTTGCGCAGAAAGTCTATGCCGGTGTTCAAAGTTCGCGCAGTGAAATGAGGAAAGAACAAGGCACAAGTCGTGCTGATGTGGCTGCGATTCTTACGGATCTGGATTATGCCGTACAGCAAGGAAAGTTTTTGAGAACCGAAGTGCTGGATGCTCGCGATCCGTTTGTGGCGGCTCTTAGCGCTGTTGTTAAAATATCTACGCCTGCATGGAACGGCGAATTCGAGGTCGTGGGCAATCCCGTCAAACGGCAGAATGACAACCTGCTCAAGGTTCATCTGGATGTGGAGGATGTGCTTTATCAGTTCGGTTCGTCATTGCGACCTGCAAGCAGGGCCGTAGGCGACGAAGCAATCTCAGAGATTGCCGCGTCGTCTCCTGCGGAGACCCTGTTTACAGGTCGCAATGACGAAGTGGTTT
>JAHFHB010000335.1 GCA_023247135.1 Candidatus Omnitrophota bacterium | reverse complement strand
GTATGTTAAGCGCGCGTTTACGGTCATGGAGATCAAGGACATCGTCTCGGGGCTGATCAAGGCGTTTATGTTCGGTGGAATCATCGGAGTCGTCGGTTGTTATTTCGGGCTGAACTCCGACGGCGGGGCCGAAGGAGTGGGGCGTGCCACGACGCTGGCGGTGGTGATGGCGTTGATTCTGATCATTGCCTCTGACGCCATTTTTACGGCGATTTTCTTTTTCATGTAACTATGATTGAAATCAAGGGAATTCACAAGTGGTTCGGTTCGCAACACGTGCTCAGAGGCGTGGATCTTACGATTGAGCGCGGCGAAACCATTGTCATTCTGGGCCGCTCCGGCTGCGGCAAAAGCGTGCTTTTAAAAATCATGATGGGGCTGCTGGATGCCGACGAAGGTACGATCCTGATTGACGGCGTGGAAATGTCCAGGCTGGAACGCCGGGAACTAGCGCAGTTCCGGCTCGGGCTGGGAATGCTTTTTCAAGGTTCAGCCCTGTTCGACTCGCTTAACGTGTACGGCAACGTCGGGTTTTCCCTGATCGAGCATACTCAAATGAAAGAAGCCGAGATTCACGCCAAGGTCCGGGAGAAATTGAGCCTGGTGGGCCTGGCCGGGGTGGAAGATAAAATGCCCGCGGCGCTCTCCGGCGGAATGCGTAAGCGCGTGGGGCTTGCGCGTGCCATTTGCAACGATCCGAAGGTGATCTTGTACGACGAGCCCACGACCGGGCTTGATCCGGTCAATTCGGATGTGATCAATAAGCTGATTTTGCGGATGCAAAGCAAGCTCAAGGTGACGTCCGTGGTGGTGACGCATGACCTGACAAGCGCTTACAAGGTGGCGAACCGTTTGGCGATGCTGCATGATGGGAAAATTATTGGGATCGGAACGCCTGAGGAGATCAGAAATAGCGCTGACCCCATTATCCGGCAATTCGTTACCGGAACCGCCGATCCAGATGTGTGATGCGGGCAGGCTGTGGCGTTGCAAGGCTGTTTATGACATTTTATCCAAGGAATGTTAAGATACACCGTTTTACGAAAAGGGGATTATGAGTAAAAAAAGAAATGAAGCCGTTGTCGGCATGTTTGTCCTGATCGGGTTCGTGCTGTTTGCCCTGCTTGTTTTTTTTATCAGCGGGGTCTATTTGTTCCGCTCGGGCTATGCCCTGCAGGTGAACTACGATTATGTCAGCATCCTGGATAAAGGCGCTCCCGTCCGCATGGCCGGCGTGCGCATCGGCGAAGTCAGTGCCGTGGAGATTTTAGAGGATACCGCCAGCAAGCGCACGCGGGTGCAGGTGCGTTTGTTCATTAAAGAGGGCGTCAAAATCCGTAAAAATTTTGCTTTCAAAATTCAGGGGACGCACGTTTTGAGCGAACCACACATCGAAATCACGCCCATGCCAGGGGATGAGCCCCTGCTTGAACCCAATACGACGATTGAGGGAGTCAGCCCTTTACCGGTGGAAAACCTTATCGAAAGGGCTGATGCGATTTCGATACAGCTCTACGACATTCTGCACCGTGTGCGCGAAACCGTGATGGATGAGAAAACAGGGCAAACGATTGAGACCATGCTGCAAAATCTGAGCAAGGTCAGCGCGGCGCTCAATAAACTCCTTGTAAGTTCGGACGGCCCGGCGAAAGAAACGCTGGAGAACTTGCGATCTTCCACCGAGGATCTGAAATCGGTGCTTGACCGGCTTGATAAGGGAGAGGGCACGGCCGGCAAGTTATTGAAAGATGAAGCCCTTTACCAGGATGCCCGCGACCTGATTGCGGAAATCAAGGCGCATCCCTGGCGGCTGCTGAAGAAAGATGGCGCAAAAGGCGGCCGGTTTCTGGGTATTTTTTAGCAAGTTCAATCGAGGCAGGTACGGGTGTTACTTTCATTTCCATTTCATAATGTCCTAGACGTATTTTACGGCCGGGTTCCGGCGCGTGAAGCGTTTGCTTCCCCGGGAAGCATTCAACGAAAGGGTTTTTTCCATGATTATTCTCATACGGATTCTTTTTCTGGCAGGCTGTTCGCTTTTCGGCTACTACGCGGCGCATTTTCCCTGGTTTCATCAGATGGCGCTTCCGCAAAACATCTGGACGGGGCCGCTGCTCGGGTTTTTGGGCGGGGCTTTCGTCATCTCGCTGGACGTTTATTTTAAACGTTTCACGGTTCGCAACATTCTCTCGGTGATTTTGGGGCTCGCCCTGGGCCTGCTGGTTCACCGCCTCTACATGTCTGTGATCGCGTACGCGAACTTCTCGCCCGTTTTTGAACACCAGATGGGCATCCTTTCGGCGATTGTTTTCAGCTACCTTGGCATGGTGACGATTTTGCGCGGCCAGGACGAATTCGCGCTCATGATTCCGTTTGTCAAGCTCGACACCAAAGGCTCAGGCGAGGAATTGATTTTGCTGGATACGAGCGTGATTATTGACGGCCGGATTGCGGACATCGGCGAAACGCATTTTATGTCAGGCAAGCTTGTGCTGCCGCGCTTCGTGCTCAAGGAACTGCAGCTGATTTCGGACTCTTCAGATCCGCTGAAACGCAACCGGGGGCGCCGCGGCCTTGATATTTTGAACCGCATGAAAGCCAACCCGAACAT
>JAHFHB010000334.1 GCA_023247135.1 Candidatus Omnitrophota bacterium | reverse complement strand
TGCAAATCGCCGAGCGTATGTACGAAATCGCCGGGCTTGAGGCCCGTGACCTGCGCCATCATTAAAGTTAAAAGCGCGTAAGACGCGATGTTAAACGGCACGCCCAGAAAGGCGTCCGCGCTGCGCTGGTAAAGCTGGCAGGAAAGCCGGCCGTCCAGCACGTAAAACTGAAAAAAAGCATGGCAGGGCGGCAATGCCATTTTCTCGATCTCGCCCACGTTCCAGGCGCTGACGATAATGCGCCGGCTATCGGGATTTTTTTGAATGGTCTCCACCGCGGTGCGAATTTGATCCAGATGCCGACCGTCCGCTGCGATCCAATCGCGCCACTGTTTACCATAGACCGGCCCAAGCTCGCCTTCCGCATTGGCCCATTCATTCCAGATCGAAACGCCGTTTTCCTTGAGATAACGAACATTCGTGCTGCCGGTCAGAAACCAAAGCAGTTCGTGAATGACGGATTTCAGATGAACCTTTTTGGTGGTCACCAGAGGAAAGCCTTCGGCCAAGTCGAAGCGCATTTGATAGCCAAAAGTGCTGATTGTGCCCGTGCCGGTACGGTCGCTTTTTTGGCGGCCGTGATCAAGAATGTGCCGGAGCAGGTTAAGATAATTTTGCATTAGAAGGAGTGGTTTTTACGGCGCTCTCCGAAACTTTTTCAGGTTTGGCGGGTTTGAAAAGATCCTCGTAATCAACCTCCGCGACCGTAAACGCGGTCTTTTCACCGCGCAGGGACACCACGCGCTTGACAGAGCCGGACGCATCCGGGGCCAGTTTGTCGCCGAAATCCAGCGTGATGTTTTTATCCGGCGCGCCCAGTTCAATCCGAATCCATTCGCGGGCCGGAGAGCTGATTTTGCTTTGGGCCTCTTCCGCGCCAAGCAGGCTCACAATGTCTAAATCCGCAAGCCGGTCCTTGAGATGCGAAAAAACTTCTCCGTCCGCGGGTGCAACACGCTTCTCGGTCCCTTGCGTGTAAAGCGCAAACGCCTGAATGGCCGGCAAGTCCAGCGCCAGCGGATTGGCGGCAAAAAACCGGCTGTCATCGACAAGCAAATTGGCCGCGTCATAGCTTGAAAGTTCGTATGTAAAATCCGAACTGCTGGTTTTGAAATAACGCGCACTTTTATCTGCGTTTTCTTTCCCAACCGTCAAAACCACCGGATTTTTTCCGGCCAATTTGATTTCCAGAAATGGCGACTCCAATCCATAATTCCCGGCGGGATCCGCCACCGCACGGGCATGCAGGTTTTCAAGATCGCGTAGAAAACCATCTGCTTTGGCCGGATCCATTTTAAAACGACCGTGCGGCCTGGCAAACTCCCAGACCGGTTTATCGCCGCTGCTTTTTTTGATAGAGGCGGCTGGAACTCCAGAACCTTTCTCCGAACGACGCACCTCAAGGGCCATCACATCCGAAGCACTGAATTTCAACGGCTGCAAATCCGCCCAATGATCCGCTTTGATTTCGGCCTGAGCCGCGTCGCCATAAATGCCAAACGTATTGAAGAAATCAAAATCCGCCAGGTAGACGTCATGGGTGCCGGCACTCCGGATAAAAGCCTGGCCGTCCGCGGCGCGCACGCTGCCGACGCGCAAATCGATCAGTGTTTTATTCTGCGCATCCTTGACCTGAATCAGAAAGGCTTTGTCCTCCCCCAGCCCGTAATCGCCCAGAAGCGCGGGGTCCTGCGAGCGCAGTTCGCCGCGCGCGGCGGAAAACAGTTTAAAAAATCCGCTGATTTTTTCCGCAGCGGCCGGCGCTTTCCAAAGCGAGGGCAAAACCCAGCCGCTCTTTGCGCGCTCAAACTCCAGCAGGGTCTTGCCCGCGCGGCTCACCTGAACGTGAGCGGCGGCCGTTTCATCCAGTGTCAGCGAAAGCGCACTGTAGTCTTCACTCACAAGCTGGGGTGAATGCATCTGTTGTTTTAAAACAACGCCGGCCGCGAGAAAAATCAGAATGCCTAGAAGGATATAAATTTGTTTTTTATTCATGGATTGTTTATGTCTGTAGGGTACAGGCATGCCTGTACCCTACGAACCTGCCCTCTGATTAGCCCGCCTGCGCGGCCTTTAAATAAGCCTGTTTGGCGCGACCGCGCATGATCAGATTCAGCGTGCCGGCCAGCGCGATCAGCGCAGGCACAAACAGCGTAACGAAAACACGCCAGATCAGTTTCGCGCCGGTTGAAATACGCCCAATGGCGCGATCCGTCACGCGTTTGGAGCGGATTTTTACCAACTGGTCGCCCAGAGTCAATGCGTCCACCGCGTTCAGAAAAAAGTTCAAATGCCCGCCGCCCTGGGCGAGCTGTTTTTGAAACATCGTGGCCGCCCCCGTAAAAATAAGTTTTCCAGGCGCCGGTGTGACCGCCCCCGGCTGCTCCGCCGGCTCTTTTTCCGCGCCCTCGGGTTGATTGGAAACCCAGGCAGGCGCGGGTTTACCCGCAAAAACATCCTTAAACATGCCTTCGGCCATGACTGCCAGCGGGTAGGGCCCGTTCGAGCTGGGCTCTGCTTCCAACAGGTCCTGCGCGCTCATGGGCCCCGGCTTGAAGGGAATGGTCCAGGAATGCCGGCTGGATTCCAAAAGCGTGGTGAGTTTCAGCCCCGC
>JAHFHB010000055.1:7578-9396 GCA_023247135.1 Candidatus Omnitrophota bacterium | reverse complement strand
CGCCAGACTTGAAACCAGCACATTGAGGGCGAGTGCGCTGGCGGACATTTGCGCCGGTGGAAACGCATACAGTGAAAGTAACGCGAGGTAACCCGACGCCCCCCCGTGGCCTACGGACGAGTAGACGAAAGCCACTAGGAATGCGAATGTGAAAAGCGGGATGTATGGCACGGTGGCTCCTTCCTTTCGGCTTCGCGTATTTTCTTGCAATCGTGAATGCGGCCGTGCACAAGATCGAGCGCGTGTGTTAAAAGCGGAGCAAGGACTTCGAAAGAATTCAGAACCGCCTCCGGACTGCCGGGGAGATTAATGATCAGTGTTTTACCCCGCAACCCAGCGAGTCCACGGGAGAGGGCCGCAAATTTTGTTTTAGCGAGCCCGGCACTGCGCACGGCTTCGGCAATTCCAGGAATTTCACGTTCAATCACGGCCTGTGTGGCTTCCGGCGTGTTGTCGCGCGGACTTAATCCGGTTCCGCCCGTGGTTAAAATCAAATCACATTTAAACAGATCCACCATCTGAAGCAGCACTTTCTGCAGGGGCTCTGGGTCGTCAGATACCACCTGATAGGCAACCACTTCGGAAGGCAGGCTCTCGGCCAAAGTTTTTAGCAAGAGGCCGCTTTCATCTTTTCTTTCGCCCGCTGCACAGCGGTCACTGGCACTCAAAATGCCTGTTCGAGTCAGCAAAGTCACTTTTGCCTCCTTTTTTTTCAATCAGATGAATCGCGGTGATTACCATTTTGGGATCGCAGGATTTCGCCATGTCATAAACCGTCAGTGCGGCTATCGAGACCGCTGTCAGGGCTTCCATCTCGACGCCGGTTTTGCCCGTCAGACGCACGCAGGATTCAATGCGCAGCCCTTCGCTGCGCGGCAAATCTTCAAAACGGATTTCGATGTGTTCAAGGGCCAGCGGATGACACATCGGAATAAGTTCCGAGGTCCGTTTGGCCGCCTGAATTCCCGCCACCTTCGCCACCGTCAGCGCATCACCTTTTTTAAGACCGCCGCTGCGAATAAGCTGTAGTGTCAGGGGCTGCATGCGCACTTCGCAGCCGGCCGTTGCCATTCGAACCGTCGCCTCTTTGGCGCTGACGTCGACCATCCCGGCATTTCCAGATGCATCCAGATGCGTCAGCACGCGATCCATGCGGCCCTCCCCTGGTGTTCCCGGTCGAGTGCGTTCTGATAATCTTCCGGAGTGTTCATGTTTAGCAAAACATCGCGTGGAATTCGTCCCAATGGAACGTGTTTGATCCTCGCGGCCCCCAGAAAACGGAGCATGGCGCTTTCCCGGTTTTCCAGCAGCATGCGCATGAGAAACCGCGATGACCGGCTGTAAACTCCGGGAAAAGGCAGGGAAGCCCCCGCGGTTTCCTGAAAGCAGGCCGCGTCACAGTCTTCCCGCCACGCGCCACAAAGCCGCCGCAATAAGCCAGCCTCGATAAAGGGCATGTCACAGGTTAGTACGCAGCAGGCCTTGCTGCGCGACTGCCGCAGCCCCGTGTAAATTCCGGCCATCGGCCCTTTCCCGGTGAAAAGATCGGTAAAAACTCTGGCCGCGCCTAAACGCAGGCCGCTGGTTTTGTCCTCATCGTCGACGATCACAAGCGTTTCCTTAAAAAGCAGCGCCGTATGTGCGCAAATTCTTTCAAGCATTGTCTGGCCCGCGAGCGTCAGAAGCGCTTTATCGCGGCCCATACGCGAACTGCGTCCTCCGGCGAGAATCAGGGCGCTCAGTGGCAGTGTGTCAGACATGCTGAACTCCGGCGATTTTCTCGACACGGACCGAATCGCCTTTTTTCAGATACGCACC
>JAHFHB010000055.1:0-7568 GCA_023247135.1 Candidatus Omnitrophota bacterium | reverse complement strand
AGCATGTGGGAACCCTGCCCTTTCAGCGGTGTCACTTCGTAGCCCTGGTGATTTGGCAGGCACAGCGCGCGCACAAAGTGGCGCCGCGGACCATTCTGGTAATCTTGGGTGAGCCGGCCCTCGCAAATTTGTTTCTGTGAGTCCCTGCCGCTCAGCGCCAAAAGCAAAGGCCGCACAAACTCCTGAAAAGTGACGAATACGGAAACCGGATTTCCAGGCAGTCCGAACACAAGTGTTTTGCCCTTTTTACCGAAAAACAGCGGCTTGCCAGGCTTGATGTTGACCTTCCAAAAAATTTCGCGAACGCCTGCCTTTTTCAAAAGTGCCTTCACAAAGTCGTAATCACCGACCGAAACCCCTCCGGCGATCAGCAGGACATCGCCTGTAAATCCCTTGCGGATCCGCCTGAGAATTTCCACCGGCCTGTCCGGGGAAGTCCCCAGCGACTTTGCTTGCGCCCCCGCTTCTTGAACCAGGGCAGCCAAAAGAACGCTGTTGGAATCGAATATTTTTCCGGACGTCAGCCGACCGCCCGGACGGATCAGTTCACTGCCGGTCGTAAGAATCGAAACCCGGGGCTGAACGAAAAGCGGAATCTGCGCATAGCCGGAAGAGGCCGCCACGGCCAGATGAACGGCGCTTAAAAGCGTTCCTTTTTGAATCAATAAATCCCCCTTTTGAATGTCCTCACCGCGAAAACGCATATTTTCGTTCAAGGTCGGAAATGAATCGAAGGTAAGGGTCTCTTGCAGCCGCTGCGCCTGCTCCTGCATAATCACCGCATCCGTGCCTTTGGGAACCGGCGCACCCGTAAAAATTTTGACGGCGTCCCCGGGCTTGACCGGCCTGTGAGAAATATTTCCGGCCCGGATTTCGCCCCGAATACGAAATTGAAGCGGGCCTTCCATGCCGGGCTGCTTGTGCCATGCGACGGCGTAACCATCCACAGCAGCGTTGTCGAATGAGGGCAGGCACACGCGCGCCAAAAGATCTGCGGCTAAAACCCGCTGCAATCCATCCCGCAGCGGGTAAAGCCCTTTACGCGGTGCAGGCTGATGTTCCTTAATCAGTGTGATGGCCTGGTCGTAATCGATCATAAAATTTTAAAAAAGTTCATTGGCAAGCTCACGTTCCCGGCTCCATTGCCACTGGTTGGAATCAAAAGTTTCAGGGCTCTGCGTTGTTTCACAGCCACCCCAGGCACAGGTGCCATCCTCAAAATATTCTTTTTTCCAAATCGGCACCTGATGTTTAATTTGTTCGATTAAAAACCGGGATGCCTGGTAGGCGTCATCCCGGTGAGCACTGCGCACATCAATCGCCACGGCAATTTCTCCTGGATAAATCCGGCCCAGCCGGTGCAGGATTGTGACCTGCTCGAGCGGCCATTTTTGCAGGGCCTCTGATTTCAACGACTCAATTTGTTCCACCGCCATCGGCTCGTAGGCTTCGTACTCAAGGTAGTGGCAGTGTTTTCCGTGTGAAAGCTGCCGGACGATCCCAAAAAAAAGAATACTGGCCCCGGCCGCCGCGGAAAATTCCGCCATAAATGGCTGTGCCAGGATTGGCGCATCGGTTAAATACGCGTTTTTCTCCATGTCAGCCTCCGCTCACCGGCGGCAAAAGCGCTAATTCATCCCCTCCGGCCAGTACGCGGGACGGATCGACAAAGGCGCCGTTGACGGCCAGGCGGCAGTGTTGAAGCAGCCCTGAAAGATTTACAAATTGATCCGACAGACCCCGGAGGATTTGCCCGCATGTTTGTGGCCTTTCCAACTCGATTTCAAGCCGTTTCAATCCGGTGGCGTCCTTCAGGACGGCAAAAAAAAGTACAGTCACTTTTATTTTAGGCAAAACGGCGTTCATCCTAGCCTCCGACATGCGACATTTGAAAATCCTGGTGTTTGACCTCGGGCTGTGTCAGAAAATGCTGTTCGGGCCGGTTAAAAACAACGGCTTCTATTTTTCTTTGGATCACAGCCCGGGAAGCTCCGGAGCGCAAAAGACTTTTCAAATCCAGGTCTTCTTTACCATGCAGGCAGGTTTTTAAAGCCCCGTTGGCCTTTAGCCGTAATCGGTTGCAGCGCGCGCAAAAGAAACAGGAAAGCGGGCTGATCAGCCCGACGCGTGCCTGGGTTCCGACGATTGAAAAAACTTTGGCCGGCGAAGAAACATAGGTGTCAAAAGGAACCAGCCGATATTGCGTTTCAATCATTCCACGGGCCTCTTCCACGCTTAAGAAATTTTGAGCGGGGTCCAGCATAACGGCCTGGTTTGTCTGCATCAACTCGATGAAACGGACTTCCATCGAATGTTCGACCGCAAAACGCGTCAAATCGAGTATCTCATCATCGTTCACGCCTTTGATCAAAACGGTGTTCATCTTGACGGGATGCAGTCCGCAGCGCAGGGCTTCTTCAATGCCTTCCAGCACATCAGACAGCCGGTCCATTTTGGCAATTTCCTTAAAACGATCGCGCCGGAGTGTATCCAGACTGACATTGATTCGATCCAACCCCGCCTCACGCAATTCGCGGGCCTGTTGTTTTAATAAGACGCCATTCGTGGACAGGGCCAGTTCCTCAATGCCGGGAATTTTACGAAGACGCCGGATCAGGCCGGCAATGCCCGGGCGGACCAGCGGTTCTCCCCCGGTCAACCGCACTTTGCGGACTCCAAGCTCGGCAAAATAACCGGTCAGCGTTACGATTTCATCGTAGGAAAGCAGTTCAGCCCAGGGATCGAACCCCGCGCCCGCGGCCGGCATGCAGTAAACACAGCGCAGGTTGCAGCGATCCACCACCGACACTCTCAAATATTCCAGGGATCTTCCAAAGCGGTCGATCATCGCGGTTTCCTCCCGATCCAGTGGATGATGATCATGCAATTGGCGCCTTCAAAGGCATGCGCGCCCGAGACCACGACCACCGCATCCCCGCGCTTTAAAAATTTGAAGCGCAGCAGAGCGGCTTCGCCGCGCAGCAGCATTTCGTCCGTACTGCGGCAGTTTTCCATAAGAATCGGGACGACCCCGCTGTAAAGCGCCAGGCGCCGGCTCACTTCCCGGGACGGCGTAAACGCCAGAATGGGCAAATGACGTTCAAATTTTGAAACCAGCGTGGCCGTGCGGCCGCTGCGCGTGAAAGCCACAATGGCTTTGGCGTCCAGGTGTGTTGCGGCATCCTGTGCCGCATGAGTAATGGCGCAAATCGGGTGATCGTGCCGGCCCAAAATAGGCCGCGGCCGACGCCCCTGGCGACGCATATGCTGTTCGGCTTCGCAGATGATTTCACTCATCATGCGTACGGTTTCGACGGGATACTTTCCGATCGAAGTCTCTCCGGAGAGCATCACAGCGTCTGTGCCGTCAAAAACCGCATTGGCCACATCCGAGGCTTCCGCACGGGTGGGGCGCGAGTGCTCGATCATCGATTCCAGCATCTGCGTGGCCGTGATCACGCAAATACTGCCCTGATTGGCCTTCTCGATCAGCTGTTTTTGAATCACCGGAACTTTACCAACGCCGAGTTCGATCCCCAAGTCCCCGCGCGCTACCATCAACCCGCCGGATAAGGCGATGATCGCATCGATGTGCTGAAGTGCCATGGGTTTTTCAATTTTAGCGATAACCGGAATGGATTTCCCGCAGCGTTTAAGCCTTTGCCGAACCGAGCGCATGTCGGCCGGCGTCCTGACAAACGAAAGCGCGATAAAATCCACGTCAAGCTCCGCCGCAATGTTCAAAATCTCAATATCTTTATCAGACAGAGCCGGCAGGGTCACCGGCGCGTTGGGAAGATTGATGCCTTTGTTCTCCCCCAAAACTCCGGGCGAAACCACCCGGCATTTCACTTCCTTTTTCTGGACTTCAAGCACTTCGAGATCGATGAGGCCATTGTCCACGAGTACGGGGTCCCCTTTTTTCACCATCGAGATAAAGGGCAGGCAGGCCGTTGTGATTTGAAGGGTGTTTCCCTGGCTCCAGCCTGCCCGCTGGCACGGCACAATCGAAACTGTCTGGCCTTTGCGAAGCTGCAGCGGCTGTTTATTTTCGAGAGGGCCTGTGCGGATCCTGGGTCCCTGAAGGTCGACCAGGATGGGGACTTCCCTTTTTCGCAGACCGCCGACCCTGCGAATCAAACGGATCCACTTACGCAGTCCATCGGGCGAGGTGTGCGACGTATTGATTCGCAGCACGTCGGCCCCGGCATTGAGCAGAGCCCGCATCGTTTTCACCGATGCGCAGGCAGGTCCTACCGTCGCCACAATTTTTGTTCTGCGAGAAAAAAAGACTCGTTTTTTCATAAAAATATCACACCTGCTCCAGAGGCACCAGGTCCGGCTGTAAGATGTCCAACGGCCGCACTGGGTGAGGCTTTATAAAACACCAGTTTTTTTGAACCTTGCGTAAAACCACGACCCCCGCCAGACTGACCCCGGCAAAAATTAAAAACCCCACCCCATAAGATCCAAGCCTCTGCTTGCAGTAGCCAAGCAAGGTTGGAAGAAAGAAACCACCGAGTCCTCCTGCCGCCCCCACGATTCCGGTCATCACCCCGATTTCTTTTTGAAATCGTAAGGGTACCAGCTGAAACACCGAGCCGTTGCCCATGCCCATGCAGGCCATTGAAAAAAAGACCAGGCAAACGGTGAACACAAGGGGCGGTAAACATGAAATTCCGAGCATCAATACGGACAAACTGCCAAAAAATATTGTCAGCATTCGCACGCCGCCAAACCGGTCGGCCAAATAGCCTCCTATCGGCCGCACAAGCCCCCCCGTTAAGGCACACAGCGCTGTCAGATAACCGGCGTTAATTTTGCTGACCCCATATTGATCATAAAAAAAAATCCCCAAAAAGCTTGCGAGCCCCACAAATCCCCCAAAGGTAATCCCATAAAAGAGGCAAAACCACAGCGTGTCGATTTCCCTAAAAACATGGAAATAATCTCCCATCGGTTTGGGCCTGGGCTGATTGGGACTTTCTTTAGCGAAATGACTGAAAAGCGCCAGCGTGACAGCCGCTGGAATCAGCATCAGGCCAAAAACATTACGCCAGCCGACCCATTCGGCCAGTCCCGGAGCCAAAAGCGAGGCCAGCGCTGACCCTGTGGTGCCCACGCCCACAAGACCTAACGCAATACCCTGCTGCTGAGGCGAATACCACCGGCTGGCGAGCGGCATGGCAATTGAAAAACTGCCTCCCGCCATGCCGAGCAGCAGACCAAACCCAGCCAGTCTCCCAAAGTCGAAACCCCAAAGCCATGTTCCCAGAAGCGGAATCAATACGAAAGCCTGGCTCCAAATTCCTGTTTTTTTCGGGCCCACATAATCCACCATAAGTCCGAGCGGAATGCGCACAAGCGTTCCGCCCAGAATGGGAAGCGCAGCCAATAAACCCTTCTGGGAAGCGCTTAGGCCAAAATCTTTCGCGATAAAAATGCCCAGCACTCCCATCAAAACCCAGGCCATAAAACTGGTATCAAAATACAGGAACGCGGTAAATAAAGTCGGCGGATGGCCGCTTTTGAAGAAATCTTTGAGCTTCATCGAACCTTCCCTCTTTTTTTCTGAAGCAGCGGCACCTGCGGTTTTTCGACACGCACCGCCGCTTGTTTATAGTTGGGCTCGCGTGAATAAGGGTCGCAAATACTGATCGTGAGATTATTCGCATTGGCCTCGGCATAATGAAACGGAATAAAAATTTGCCCCGGCGCAACCGTCTCCGTAACGCGCAAAACAATACGCTCGATAGCGCCACGGGGCGAGACAACGCGGACATAATCGCCGTGCTTTAATTTAAGTTTTTGGGCATCTCGCGCGTTCATTTCCACCCAAGCCTCCGGCGATAAATTATTCAAAAGCGGAATTTGCCCGGTTTTGGTACGCGTATGCCAATGCTCTACCGTTCTTCCCGTATTGAGACAGAAAGGATATTCCTGACTGGGGATTTCCGGCGGTGCTTCATTTTCAACGACCCATAGTTTTGCACGGCCATCGGCCGTCTGAAAAACACCCTCGGCGTAAAGCGGCACGCTTGCGCGGGGATCGCGAACCGCTGCATCCCCGTAGGGCCACTGAACTCCGCCCGATTTTTCAATCAGCGCGTAGGACAGCCCCGAATAATCGCAGAGCCGCCCGCGCGTCACTTTTTTCCATTCCTCAAAAGCATGTTCCGGTTTCGACCAGCCCGGGAAAAGCCGTTCTGAAACTCCCATTTCTTTGGCAATGGCAAGAAAGATATCGAAATCGGATTTAGCTTCGCCCGGCGGCTCAACGGCTTTATTGACTTTGCTCACGCGCCGTTCCGAATTGGTGTAGGTCCCCTCTTTTTCACCCCACACGCCGGCAGGCAGCACAAGATCCGCAACCTCGCTGGTGGGAATAGGGTGATACCCGTCCTGCACGACCAGAAACTCCAGCCGTTCAAGCACTTCCGAAAGATAATTTTGATTCGGGAAAGAAACGAGCGGGTTGGTCGCGATAATCCACAGGCCTTTGATTTTTCCGCTCAAAACCGCTTCGATAATATCCGGATAGGCCAGTCCGCGCGACGTGGGAATACTCGCCTCCGCGACATTCCACAGCGCGGCCAGTTCCGCCCGATGCCCCGCATCTTCAAATTTCCGGTAGCCGGGAAGGCTTGAAGTAAAGCCCGACTCGCGCGTTCCCATGGCATTGCATTGTCCGGTGATGGAAAAAGGCGAAGCCCCGATTCTGCCGACATTGCCCGTAATCAAGGCAAGGTTGCATATCGCGTTCACCGTTTCCGTCCCCTGCGTACTGTGATTGACTCCCATCGTCCAGCCGATGAAAGGCGCCTTGGCCTTGCCGTACAGCAGGGCCACTTTCCGGATTGTTTCCGCCGGCAGTCCGGTCACTTCCGCCACATGCTCCGGCGTGAATTTCTCAAGATGACTGCAGAGTTCGGCATAGCCCTGGGTGTGTTTTTCGATATAGTCCCGGTTGGCCAGTCCGCTTTTGATAATCACGTGCATCAGCCCGTTGAGCAGTGCAATATCGCTGCGAGGCTTTACAGGCAAAAAAATATCGGCCATCATCGCCGTTTTTGTGACGCGCGGATCCGCGACGATCAAGGTTTTATGTAAATTTTTTTCCAGCCGGTAGCAAAGAATTGGATGATTGTCGGCGATATTCGCGCCGATGAGAAAGACCAGATCTGCTTTCTCGAGATCTTCATAGGTTCCAGGCGGGCCGTCACTGCCAAAAGAACGCTTGTAACCTGCGACGGCACTGGCCATGCAAAGCGTCGTATTGCCATCAAAGTTTTTAGTGCCAAAACCCAGCTGAACCAGTTTGCCCAGTGTGTAAAATTCTTCCGTAACCAGCTGCCCGGTGGAGAGAACTCCTAAAGATTCCGGTCCGTAGCGGTCTTGAATCGCCTGGAAACGGCTCACCAGAATCTTTATGGCTAAATCCCAGTCGACCTTTTTGAATTTATCCTTTTTCGCCTTGTTGCGATAGAGCGGCCACTGGGCACGGTTGGGTGCGGTAATCGCATAGTGTTCCGCTAATCCCTTAGGGCAAAGGCGGCCCTCATTCACGG
>JAHFHB010000054.1:4795-9406 GCA_023247135.1 Candidatus Omnitrophota bacterium | reverse complement strand
CCTGCCGCTTTTAAGAATCTTGAGCCTGGTCGTGCTGTTCATCAGTCTTTGTACCCTGTTTCAGGCGCTGAACAGTTACCACAGGCACTATTTGATCTCGGCCTCCTCGGGTTTTATGGACACCGCGTTTATGATCGGATTTACCGTGCTGTCGTTCAAGGAGTGGGGAATTTATGGCGCGGCCTGGGGTTCTGTGGCCGGGGCGTTCGTCGCATTTTTGGTGCAAGCTGTTTACTATTTGCGGCGTCATGGCGTGGTGTGGGGGACTGTGATTTCAAAGGCCGGTGCTTTGAGCGCATTGCTTTATGCGCTTGTACCGCTGGCTGTGGTCTGGAGTTTTCAGCAGGTGCCCATGCTTGTGATCAGCCGTTTTGGTTCCGGTATGTGGCGCGGGACCCTTTCTGCTTTGAACATTGCGCAGACGCTGACCACGGTTCCGATGGGATTGGTGAGCCGGACGGTCCTACTCTCCATTTTTCCGTTTCTCGTCAAGCAAGCTCATGAGGATTCTCCGCAGGCGGCCAGCCGCACTTTTTTCCAGACTTTGAGGGTTTCCTTTGTGTTTCTTCTGCCCGCGGGAATTTTGCTGTCTGCCTTTGCCAAGCCCATTACGGCTATTTTTTTCAGCGGCGGCGGTATTGATCCGGAAGGCTCGCGCCGCATTGCGCACTCGCTGGTCTGGTTCGGCTGGAGCCTTTTTCTGCTTTACGCGGACCTGTTTGCCTCCCAGACGCTGATTGCCATGCGGGCGCTGCGCGCAGCCATTCTTGTCAGCGTGATGCGTGCACTTTTGAGCTATGCCGTTTCTTACGTCTTGACCACGCTGCTGGATTATCAGGGGATTGCCTTGGGATTTTCGCTGGCGCTGGCCGTGAATTTTTTTCTATGTTTTCCAATCTGTTTCAGTACGTCGGGCATCCGTGGTCCCTGGTTATCCCTTTACGCTCACATTGCGAAATTGATTGTGGCCAGTACGCCCGCGCTTTTAGCGGTCTTTTTTTTAAACCGTATTGGAATCACTGTTTGGCTCGCCTGGCCCCGGCTGTTGAGCGCCGCCATGGTGACGGGAGGGGCGGCGATTTTGATTGCGCTTTGCTATGGCTTGATGCTGATCATGAAGTTGCCCGAAGCGGGACAGATACTCGATTTTATTAAAATACGCAAACAGCCGTCTTTGGCGGATTTTGAGCCGCCCACAGTGGCTTAAGAAAGAGCAGACATGCCTCTGGAACTCGCCCATCAACAAAATAACACTGCCGGTGCGCCGCTGGGGCAGTGTCCGCTTTGCGCGGCAAGCCGTTTAAAACATCGGGCGGTGCAGTGGAAGGATGGCCTGTTTTCACGGTGCCAGGCCTGTGGTTTTATTTTTCAGGATCCTCCGCCGGATCCGGCGGCCAGCCGTGCTTTTTATGAGAGTCATTATTACGCGGATCTTAAGGCGGCGGAAAATCAAATACGTGCGGCGCGTTCGCCGCTTTATGCGGACGCGCTGCGACGCCTGAATTCCGTCAAACAGACCGGCAGGATCCTGGATCTTGGCGCGGGTTTTGGTGATTTTCTGACTGCGGCTGAACAATGCGGCTGGCAGGGGTGGGGGCTTGAACCTTCCCGGGAAGCCTGCGAAATCGCGCGCAGCCGCTTCGGGGAGCGCATGGTCTGCGGGACTGCCGTTGAGGCCGATTTTAGCGATGGCTTTTTCGATGCGGTCACTTTGTGGAATGTCCTGGATTGTCTGCCGGATTCTGGTGAAGTGCTGAGCAAGATTCACCGCTGGCTGCGGCCAGGCGGCGTATTGATGATCCGTACCCCGAATGCCGACTTTCACTACACGATTCACCGGATCTACCGCCGGGCCCGACCGCTGTGGCAGAAGGTGGGCTGGACTAAAGAGGCGTCTGTGTTTCTGAGATCAAATTTTTCTGCCGGAACACTGCGCCGGTTTCTAGAGAAAAACGGGTTTAAAATTCGTTTGATTGAAAACGGACGTATGACCACCGGCGATCCGTATGGAGTTCTGCATTTCTCCGGCGTGATGACGCTGATCAAAAGGATCGTTCAGACCGGCGTGTCTTTCATCGCGAGTTGCAGCTTTGGGCGGATCCTGGCCGGACCCAATCTTTTCCTGATCGCGGAACGCGGGGAGACGCCAGAAACGCCTGAGTCGCTTGTGCTGCGCCGCGCGTTGAGTCTCCGAGTGGCTTTGAAACGCGGGGGGCTCTATTTTTTGGCTTGTCTGGGATATCTTTCAGGACTTCCGCTCTGGCGCCATCTTTTCGGCGTGGGCAACGAAGTGATATTCCTGCTTTATCACAGCATTACGGCCGGAAGTCCGGGCGAAATGAGTGTTTCAAAGGATGATTTTAGAAACCAGCTCAAGTGGCTTAAATCTGCCGGTTCGATTTGTACGGCTGGGGAGGCACTGGCGAACCTGCATTCAAAAAAGGGGGCTGGCGGGCGCCGGCTTGTGATTACGTTCGATGATGGCTATGAAGATAATTATCGCCAGGCTTTTCCTGTTTTGCGCGAATGCAAAGTCCCGGCTTTGATCTTTTTACTTGCGGGTGCGGGTGGGAAAACACAGCATTTGGGCGAGAGCGGTTATTATCCCAGCCGGTTGATTACCTGGCAGATGGCGCGTGAAATGGCAGACTGGGGTGTAGAGTTTGGTTCTCACGGGTTAAGTCACGGTCGTTTGATTTCACTTTCTGACGTTGACTTAAAGAGGGAAGTGCGCGACTCCAAGAACATTATCGAAAATGAATTAGGCAGGCCTGTCCGCTATTTTTCCTACCCTTACGGAACCCTTCACGATTTTGACGGCCGGGTTGAAACCTGTGTCCGTGAGGCGGGGTATGCGGCCGCTTTTTCTGCGGTATTCGGCGGAAATAGCCCCCAGTCGGATGCCTTTTGTTTAAAGCGGATTAATGTGGAGGCCAGCGACACGCTTTTTACCCTGCGCGCGAAATTAAACGGCGCATTGGGGCTTTTGAGCCTGCTTCACTGGAAGCCGGTGCGCGGTGCGATTCGGTTGCTAGACCGTGTTTTTTTTAGTGCCAGGCGCTCTCCTGAAAAAAAAGCCGCCCCGATTCTTTTGGCGAGCGTTGATTTCCCGCCGCACACGGATGGTGTGACGACGATTGCGCGTGAATTAAGCTGCCGTATTTCGGCAAGGCATTCCCGCTTTTTTGTCCTCGCGCCGAGCGATGCCGGCGACACGGTGTTCGATCAGGAGCAATGCTACAAAGCCACGCGTGTTCCGGGCTATGACTGGGGGTATGGGCGGGCTATTCCCATGTTTTTGGGCATGCCTTTTCTGGTTTTACGCCGCGGTATCCGGCACATCCTGGCGCTGAACATCGCTTACGGCGGGGTGGCGGCCTGGGCGTTGGCGCATATTTTAAAAATCCGTTACGTTCTTTTTGCCTACGGCTATGAATTCGAAAAAGTGAAAACAAGCCCTGGGCTGAAGCGGCTTTATCTGGCCATTTATGCACGCTCTGCCGGTGTGGTCTGCTGCAGTGAAAATGTACGCGAGCGCCTGACGGCCTTCGGAGTTCCCGCTGAAAAAACACTCACGCTCTACCCGGGCGTCGATACGCGCAAGTTTTTCCCCGCTCCCGTTTCGGAGGAGTTCCGGCAGAGTCGTCACATGACCGGGCGCCGCGTGGTGTTGACCGTGGGGCGGTTGGTCGAGCGCAAGGGCCACGACAAAGTGATTCAGGCGCTGGCTCAGCTTGTGCCGCGTTTCCCTGAGCTCTTGTATGTGATCAGCGGCAAGGGAGAGGCTGAGGCCGGGCTCAAACAGCTTGTGTCGGACCTGCATCTGGAAAATCACGTGCGGTTTGTCGGGCGAATCTCCGACGCTGAAATCAGTTCGTACTACAATGCCTGCGAGTTTTTTGTCATGCCGAGCCGTGAAATCGCCGGCTCCGGTCATGTGGAAGGATTCGGTATCGTGTTTCTTGAAGCCGGCGCTTGCGGCAAGCCGTCGATCGGCGGCCGTTCCGGCGGAGTCGCCGAAGCGATTTGGGACGGACGAACCGGCTTTTTGGTGGATCCGGAGTCCGTGGATGAGCTTGTGCTAAAAATGGAAACTCTGCTTAAAGACCGGGACTATTGCAAAAGCCTGGGAGAAAACGCGCGGGAATGGGTGCTGACCCGCTTTCACTGGCCAGTCTACGTGCAGCACGTTTATCAACTTTTGATGGGAGAGGAACTGCCGTGAAACCGCGCGTCGTGGTGCTTGCCCGCGGCGGCAGACCGTCGGGCGCTTTGCTTTGCTGGCGGCTGGTGTGGGCGGGCTACGACCCGTTGATTCTGGTGGAAAGCCGCAGCCGCATGCTGCAGGCCGGCGGCGGAGTAGGGGCTCTGCTCAAAAAACACGGGGCGCATTTTCTTTTTCGCCGCCTGGCGGAGCTTGTGTTGATCAAGGCCCACTTTTACGGCCGGCGCTTTTTGGGGAAACGGTTCAAAAGTCCGGCGTATCTTTCGCTTGAAGAACTGGCCCTGGATTTCCCTCTGCGCGTGTGCCACGTCGAAGACCATAACAGCGAGACTGCCCGCCGCCGCCTCTGCCAGGAAAATGCCGATATCGGTATTTTGTCGAATACC
>JAHFHB010000054.1:0-4785 GCA_023247135.1 Candidatus Omnitrophota bacterium | reverse complement strand
ACCCGCAAAATCCGCGCGGAAATCTTGCAAGTGCCCCGGCATGGTTTTCTCAATCTGCACGGGTCGTTGCTTCCCAAATACGCGGGGCTCGACTCTGTTTTTTGGGCGCTCTATCACGGTGAAAAGGAAGTCGGCGTGACCGTGCATTTCGCGGCGCCAGAAATCGATCGCGGCGAGATTATTTTGCAGGAGCGTATTGCGGTCAGCGCATGGGATGACGCCGCCTCTTTGGAACGAAAGTTGCGTTGGCTTGGAACCGCTTTGGTGATGCGTGCGCTGGATTTGCTGGAAGCCGGCACGCTTCGCGGCAGGCCGCAGGAAGGTACGGGCTCTTATTTTTCCTGGCCGACGGCTCTGCAGCGCGCGGAGTTGCGAAAACGTTTTTATTCTCGTCATTGCGAGGAGCCCGCGTTTTTTAGCGGGCGACGCGGCAATCTCGGCATTAAAAACCAGATTGCTTCGCAGCGTCCTACGGACTCTGCTCGCAATGACGGACAAGGTGCGCGTCCCCGCATTCTCCACATCATCACGCGCATGACGCGTGGCGGAGCGCAGGAAAACACGCTCGCGACCGTGAGAGGATTGCGCCAAAAAGGCTGCGACGTGACGCTGGTCACCGGACCTTCCTGGGGCCGGGAAGGGGAGATTCTCTCGGAGGCCTTGATGGAGGGCCATGCCATCGTGTTGATGCCGGAACTGGGCCGCGAGGTGGATCTCCTCAAAGACACCCTCGCCTTTTTCAGGCTCATGGCGCTGATTCGCCGCGGCCGTTTTGATCTCGTCCATACGCATATGTCCAAAGGCGGCTTGCTCGGCCGCGCGGCGGCCTGGCTGGCCGGGGCCCCGTTGATTGTGCACACGCCGCATGGTCATATTTTTCACAGCTATTTTTCACGGGCCACAGAGCGATTTTTCCTTTTTCTCGAGCGCCGCCTGGCTCGCGTGACGGACCGGCTGATTGCGCTCACCGAAAGCGAAAAAAGGGAACATGTCCATTTCTGCGTCGGAGCGTTGAAACAATGGGCCGTTATTCCCAGCGGTGTCAATGAGAGCCGCTTCACCGCGCCGTCTGTAAAAACTCAAGATGATTTGCGGAAAAAGCTGGGGTTCGGCAGTCAAACAAAGATCGTTGGTTTTCTGGGACGGCTGGATACGATCAAAGGCCCCGCTTATTTTGTGGAGGCCTTGCCAAAAATTTTTGAGACTTTCCCCGCTGCGTGCGCGCTTATCGTCGGAGATGGCAAGCTGCGCGGCGAGCTTGAACAGCGCGTTAAAACTTACGGTATCGCCGAACGCGTCATTTTTACCGGGGATCAACGGCAAACAGCCGATTATCTTTCCCTGATGGATGTGCTTGTCGTGCCCTCGCTGAACGAAGGCATGGGGCGGGTGATCGTCGAAGCCGGATTGCTCTCAAAACCGGTGGTGGCGTCACGGGTGGGCGGGATTCCCGATCTCATCCAGCATGAGGGAACCGGTCTTCTGGTACTCCGCGGCGATGTTCCGGCAATTGCGGAAGCTGTTTGTAAACTGTTCGGCGATCAGCCGTGGGCGGCAGCGTTGGGGCAGCGGCTCAACCGTTTGGTGCTGGATGGGTTCACAGAATCTCAGATGATCGAGAGAATTGTACGGCTTTACGATGAGCTTTTACCCAGTCAGACGTCTGAACCGTGCGATGACCACGCTGCTACCCAGAAACCTTCCGGCGTCGTGGATGTTGAAAAGCCCGTGTCGTCCCGTTAAGATACGCGCTTGAGCCCCGGATTTTTAGGGTAGAAGAGTCTTTGACCCGCAAGGAGGCCTTTGTGCTTGATTCGCTCAAAAACCAGATTTGTCTTGTGATTGCCCCGCATCCTGACGACGAAGCTTTCGGCTGTTCCGGCACGATTGCGCGTCTTAAAGCAGAAGGTTCCAAGGTTTACGTCATCGCCGTTTCAGCGGCCGATCTCAAACATTACAACGCCGGAGCGAACGCGTTTGTGTCTGGCAAAACGCGCGAAGAAGAATTTATTGCGTCCATGAAAACGCTGGGTGTGGATGATTACGAACTGCTTTTTAATGACGCGGACGTTCACCTCAAGCTCGACATGATGGCGATGAAGGATCTTATCAATTTGTTCGAGAGCAAGGCGCGCCTGGCGATCGACAAGGTCAAACCCTCCATGATTATCTTGCCGGCCATTTCCTACAACCAGGATCATGAAGCGGTTTTCCGGGCAGGCTGGACGGCCTGCAGGCCGAGCGATCCCAAGGTGAAACCCTTCCAGAAGATTGTGCTGGCCTGCGAGTATCCCGCCATCTCGTGGTCGCTGCAGCACGAGCGCTTTCATGCAAATTTCTACGTGGATATCAGCGGGCCCTACCTCGAAAAGAAAATGCAGTCGCTCGGCTGCTACAAGTCTCAGGTGCGCGGCGGCGTGCATCACTGCAGCCTTGAAAACGTGGAGTGGCTGGCCAAGGTGCGCGGCCGCGAAGTTTCGGTGGATGCGGCGGAAGCCTTCATGTGCCACCGCTTTCTTGTCTGATGATCGTTGCCATTCACCAGCTGCATTATCTGCCGTGGCTGCGCTACATGCACAAACTGGCCTCGGCGGATGTTTTTATTGTTCTTGACGGAATTCAATTCAACAAAAACGGCTGGCAAAACCGCAATAAAATCAAAGGGCCTGAGGGCGCCATGCTGCTCAGCGTTCCCGTACTGCACAAGTTTGCTCAAAACCTCGATGAAGTCGAAATCGACACTAAGCAGCCCTGGCAGAAAAAACACTGGGGCACGATTCAAAACCATTACCGGCGCGCGCCTTTTTTTAAAGACCACGAACCTTTTCTGAAAAAAATCTACGAACAAACGGTCTGGCAAAAACTTAACGATCTTAACTATGAAATGCTCTTTTACTTTGTGGAAGCGCTCGGCATTAAAACGCGGGTGATTCGCGGCTGTGATTTACAAGTGCCGGGCGAGGCGACGGACCGGCTGGTGAATCTTTGTAAGGCGGTGGGGGGCACGGCTTATCTGACGGGTGCCTTTGCGGCGGACGCTTACCTGGAACCCCGGCTTTTTGAGCAAGCGGGGATCGGGCTTGCGACGCAGGAATTTCAGGCGCCGCAGTATCCCCAGCAATATCCTGCCGCGGGTTTTGTTCCCGAGCTGGCCACTCTCGATCTCCTCTTAAATTGCGGACCGCAATCTCTTGGATTTTTGATGAACAAAGATAACGATCGTCATTGCGAGGAGTCCCACGGGGACGACGAAGCAATCTCGGAAAACTGAGGCTTTGAACAAAGGCTATGCTAAAACTTATTCCGCACTCCCGCCCCTCCATCGGCCGCGAAGAAAAACGCGCGGCCCTACGCGTTTTGGATTCTGGATTTCTTGCGCAGGGGGCATGTGTGGACGAGTTTGAACACCGCTTCGCCCGCAGTGTCAAACGCAAATACGGAGTTGCGGTGAGTTCGGGTACCGCGGCGCTGGCGCTGGCGCTCAAAGCGCTTGGCATGGGGGATGGCAAAGACGTACTTGTGCCCAGTTATACCTGCGCGGCTTTGCTGCACGCGCTTGATTTTAACGGGGCGCATGCGGTGGTGGCTGACATTAATCCGGAGGATATGAATCTTTGCGCGGATTCAGCGCGCAAATACCGGACCCGCCGGACGACCGCCATGATTGTCCCGCATCTTTTCGGCCGGGCGGCGGATATGAAGGCGCTTGCCAGGCTCGGCCTGCCTATTCTGGAAGACGGCACTCAAGCGCTGGGAGCCGCCTGTTTTAACAAGCCCGTAGGGAGTTTCGGTGAGGCCGGCATTTTTTCGTTTTACGCGACGAAGATGATCACCACCGGAGAGGGCGGTATGATCGTGACCGACTCGCTCAAACTGGCCACCTGTTTGAGAGACATGCGTGACTACGATAAGAAAAACAATTACCGTTTTCGCATGAATTTCAAGATGACGGATTTAGCGGCGGCACTTGGGTTGGAACAGTTGAAAAAACTTCCGGAGTTTGTGCGTGCCCGCCGGCAGGCGGCAGAAACTTATAGCCGGGGACTCAGCAGGGCTGAACTCGCATTGCCTGAAGACTCTAAAGAGCGGCCTTCGGTTTATTTTCGTTACGTCGTGCGTGTTCCCAGAGGGGCCGCTGCGTTGATCGAGAGCCTGAATCGAAGAGGCCTTGAGGCCAAGAGCCCGATTTTTAAACCGTTGCACCGCTATTTGAACTTGCCGGATAAAAAATTCCCTGAAACTGCGCGTGCCATGGGCGACGCCTGTTCACTCCCCATTTTCCCGGGCATCTTGCCCGCGGCGCTTCAGCGAATCATCCGGGTTTGTTCCCTCTAATCATTTTCAGTAAATTATTTTCTGAAAAATACCGGCTTATCAGCCGGGCCATTTTTTCATTCGCCGCTTTGGGCAGGTGAATGCCGTCCCATTCTGGGCCAAAGCCCGCCTCTAAGTCCGCATAAAAAGCATCTGTGGGAATTAGCCGGATGTTTTCACGGGCCGTGACGGCCTTCAATCTTGCCATAAGAATGTCGTAGGCGAGGGCGTAGTTCGGCAGTTCCGACCGTCTTTTATGACTCAGCGGCGGATGAATAAAAATGAGCGGGATGTGCTGGCTGTTAGCGATGCGGATACCCGCCTCAATATTTTGTTCAAAATAGTTTGGATAATACTGGAACCATTGAGGATTGATTTCTTTTGATAAACGTTTGTCTGCCACGGGGTTGTCAAATGCGAATCGGGGGCTTCCGTACAGCCAAAGCGACATTTTTTCTCTGGCGGTGACAT
>JAHFHB010000053.1 GCA_023247135.1 Candidatus Omnitrophota bacterium | reverse complement strand
TCTTCAAAATCTTCGCGAAAAAAAATCCTTCCATGCATGGGTCCGGCAGAACGCGAATCCCCTGTTGAGCGCGCGGGTCAAACGGTTTGCCTTTCCAGCCGGCCAGTCCGGGCCGTAAATTCTTAAACGCAAAATCCACGGGCATCCATTCCATAGCATCTCCGAATTTTTCAAAGGCCCAATCCAGAATCGCCTCATTTTCTTCGGGCGCATAAGTACACGTCGCATACACCATCACTCCGCCGGGTTTGAGCGCATGCCATCCGGCATAGAAAAGGCTTTTTTGGCGCGAAGCCAGACCTTTCAGCTTAGACGCCTTCCAGGTGCTGAAGCTCCCTGGTTCCTGACAATGAAAGCGGCCTTCCCCGCTGCACGGGGCATCGAGCAGAACCCGGTCAAATTTTTCCGGGTAACGCCGGCCCAACATTTCTCCGGGCCCCAGTTTCACATCCGTATTGCAAATGCCCTGCCAGGCCAAATTGGCTTTGAGTTTAAAAAAACGCGCGCGGCTCAGCTCGTTGGCGACAATCGTGCCGGAATTTTGCATTTTAACCGCCATCTGCGTAGTTTTGCTTCCCGGCGCGGCGGCCATGTCTAAAATAGCCTCGCCCGGCTGCGGGTCAAGGGCAAGCACAGGCAGCATGCTCGAGAGGCCCTGGACGTAAAGTCCGCCCTGCTCGAACACAGGCGTTTTCTCCAAATCACGCAGACTTCCCTGCGTGAGAATAAACGCGTCCGGAATGCCTGCGAAAGGTTTTAATAGAAAACCAGCCGCATTCAATTCGTCGCAGGCTTGCCGCAAGGAAAATTTCAAGGTGTTCACACGCAGGGTCACCGGCGGGGTCTTGTGGAACGACGCCAACACATGTGCTAAATCATCCGGTGCAAGAATCAATTCCAGGCGGTTCAGGAAATCAGCAGGTAAAGCTGCGGGCAATGAGCTGTCTTTTCTCTGCATGCTCCCAATATACACACTGCGGGCATGACGGGGCAAGTGAGGAAAGAAGAAAGAGGGGCGCCGCCTATTGACAACCTGATCATTGATCAGGAGGCCAATTCTAAGGGAGGCAAAGACGCCCCTCGGTGGTAGTAGTTCAAATAGCACCAGTGGTATTGACAAGCCGCATGCCAAGATCATGAGCACACGGCTTAAATCAGGGGAATAGGCGAAGAAAAAATGATGGGCCTGTCAGAAAAGGCAAGCTCCCGGTCAAGAAGCGGTTCCCGCGCAACATTTTTGTACTTTGCAAGCGTCTTTGCGATGTGCCGCATGACCCGCCCAGCGCTTCCAAGACGCTGTTTCAGGCTAAAACATAGTTGTTGCCTCCCTAGAAGCCCGAATTTATAATGGCTCCCGGTTGGTCCCCGTCTTTAAAACATAAGGGCGCCTCGCGAAATAGGTTTTTTGAGGAGGCGTTCTCAGCCTAAAAGGAGAAGTATCTCATGGCAAAAAAATTGAATCCCGCCCTGTCGAAGCCGTTGACGGTCAGCCCTGCCCTGGAAGCCGTGGTCGGCAAAGGTCCGATGGCAAGAAGCCAGGTCGTCAAAAAAATCTGGGAATACATCAAGAAGAATAATCTGCAGGATGCCAAGAACCGCCGCAACATCAATGCGGACGACAAACTCAAGCCCGTGTTTGCCGGCAAAGCGACGGTGAACATGTTTGAGATGACGAAGCTCGTCTCCAAGCATCTTTCTTAAGCCAAGCGCGCCTTCGCGCAACAAAAACGGCGGAATGCCCTAAAGCATTCCGCCGTTTTTTTGTCTTAAGAGCACACCTGCCAGTTACGGCTGCCCCAAAACCTCGCGCGCACGGTCTAGTGCAGAATCAAAATCTTCCGCCACATCGCGTTCCGTGAGCATCTCTAACAATCCGGCCTTCGCAAGAATCTGCCGCAGGCCCGGCCCCACTCCGGAGAGAATAAAAGTAATTCCTTTACGCTTGGCTTTATGAATTTCCGTTTTGAGCACATGCAGGCCGGTCGCGTCCATCACCGGAACGTGGCGCATGCGGATGATAATGACTTTGGGTTTTTTTTCCCCGATCTGGCTGAGCGCCTCCATGAAATTGGCCGACGCGCCAAAGAAAAAAGGCCCGTTCACTTCATAAACAAGCACGCCTTTGGGAATCACTTTTTTTGAAATGGCCTCCGGGTCATCCGGTTCGTCTTCGTCGTTCATTTCGGCCGTCACCAGTGCGGTGTTACTGACCAGCGCCATGCGACGCATAAAAAGGAAGGCCGCCAAAACCATGCCGACCTCAATCGCCACCGTGAGATCGACAATCACCGTCAAAAGAAAAGTCACGACCAACACGGCCGCATCGCTGCGCGGACTGCGCAAGACCATCATAAAGGATCGCCATTCGCTCATGTGATAAGCAACCACTACCAGAATTCCGGCAAGGCAGGCCAGCGGAATCAGCGCCGCCAGAGGGCCCAGAAAAAACATGATCACTAAAAGCGTCAGCGCGTGGATCATGCCCGCCACCGGAGTGCGGCCGCCGTTTTGTACGTTGGTAGTCGTGCGGGCAATGGCACCGGTCGCCGGCATGCCGCCGAAAAGGGGCGAAACAAGGTTGGCAATCCCCTGGGCCACAAGCTCCATGTTGGACCGGTGTTTACCACCCATCATACCGTCGGCCACAACGGCCGAAAGCAGAGATTCAATGCCGGCGAGTAACGCGATCGTCACCGCTGAGGGCATCAGCTCGCGCACCAGCGACAGGGTGAGATGTGGCAGAACCGGAACCGGCAATGCATGGGGAATGGCTCCAAAACGGCTGCCAATCGTCTCAACCGGAAGATGAAAATACTGAACCAGCAGCGTTGAAAGCACCAGGGCCACCAGTGACCCCGGAATTTTCGCCGTAACTTTGCGCCAGGATTGCGCAATCAGTACGGTTCCAACCCCAATCACGAGCGCCCAATAATTGAGCGTCGCCAGATGGGCCAGATAGACGCCCCATTTTTCGACGAACTCTGCCGGGACATGCGTAATAGAGAGGCCGAGAAAATCTTTCACTTGGGAAGAAAAAATAATCAGCGCGATGCCGCTCGTGAATCCGACCGTCACGGGATAAGGGATAAACTTGATGACGCTGCCAAGGCGCGCCAGCCCCATGATGATAAGCAATACCCCGGCCATCATGGTTGCGATCAGAAGTCCATTGAAGCCGTGGCGCGCGGCGATGCCCGAAACAATGACGACAAAAGCGCCGGTCGGCCCGCCGATCTGCACGCGGCTGCCTCCCAGAAAAGAAATCAAAAAGCCCGCCACAACTCCGGTGACCAATCCGCGGTCGGGCGATAAATCAGAGGCGATGGCAAAGGCGATGGCCAGCGGCAGAGCCACCACGCCGACCACTACGCCGGCGCTGAGGTCTGAGAAAAACTGGGCCCGCGTGTACGTGCGGATCGTCGTGAAAAACTTTGGGAGGAGCATCTTTACCTTGGTTTTTGTTTTCGAATTTTTTAATTTTACACCCGCCTGCCGCCGTGTCAATACCGCGCCCAGAATCGATATTCACGCCACCGGGCCTTTGTGCTAGACTTCTTTCCCGTGACCAAACGTTTTTTACTCTCCACAGCCGCTTTTCTCGAAGGTTCCGGCGTATGAATAAAAAAGTCTATCTGCTTTCAGCGGTCTTAATGATAACGGCCGGAGTTTTGTTCTACCTGAGGCTGTCTTTTGGAGGGCAGTCCATCCGCCCTGAATTTGACCAGCATCTCTGGCGCGTTGAAATCGGCATGACGCCTCACGGCAGCGGCAGCCGGGCTAGCTTCAGGCTGACCCTGCCCGCCGAAACAGAGCGCCAAACGATTTACAATGAAAATTTTGAAAACAGCGGCCTCTCCTTTGCCATTCAGGAAAGCAAACTCACCAAAAATCGCATGGGCCGCTGGCAGACCCAGATCCTAGACGGCGCCAAATCGGTCAAATACATTTTCTCGGCGCAATTAAAAAGTCAGACGTTCGACATTCCGCCTGACCTGCGGCTTGATCCCGCCATCAAGGATCACCTCGCCCCCGAGGATCAGCTTTGGCTGAAACCCTCCGAATTCATTCAGTCGGACAATAAAAAGATCCGGCATTATTTGCGCAAAATCATCGGCCGCGAAAAGCACACTGGTAAAGTGATGCATAAACTTTTTGACTTTGTACGCGGGCAAGTGCAGTACCAGTCCGAGAAGGGCAGCAAAGACGCGCTGGAAACTCTGAAGCAGCTGACCGCCGATTGCGGCGGACAGGCCCGCGCCATGGTGGCGCTCAGCCGGGCCGCCGGCATTCCGTCAAGAGTGGTGGGCGGCCTGGTTCTGGAGCCGGGGGTCAAGCAAATCACGCACGCCTGGGTGGAAAATTATATCGGCGGACAATGGATCCCTTTTGACACAGTGAACAATCACTTTGCCAGCATCCCCAATCATTACCTGGTGCTTTACAAAGGCGATGTCGTCTTGCTGCGGCACAGCGGGCTGGCAAAAATCGATTATTATTTCAGCGTGAACTTTGAGACCATGCCGCCCGTAGACCAGCCCTGGTCGCTCTACATTCTGCCCGTTCATTTTCACGGCGTGACAAAAATGCTGCTTTTGATTCCGCTCGGCACGCTGATTGTGGCCCTGACCCGCATCATCATCGGCATTCCGACTTTTGGAACTTTCGGGCCGATTCTGCTGGCCATCGCCTTTGAAGAAGTCCTGCTGGTTCCGGGCCTGCTCTTTGTCACGCTGGTGCTCACCATCAATTGCCTGGTGCGCCGGCTCCTCGACCATCTCAAAATTCTCATCATTCCAAAGCTCGCCATTCTCGTCACCATGGTCGTTCTCATCCTCATCAGCGTCATGATGCTCAGCGTTCACGTCGGGCAGCTGCGCATGCTTTATGTTTCAGCTTTTCCCATTATCATCATGACCTGGATGACCGAACGTTTTTCGGTTTTGCAAATTGAAGACGGAACCCTGGCCGCGATTAAATCTTCGCTGGGCACGGTCATCGTCTCGTGCCTGGCCTACTTCGTCATGGACATTCCAAAACTAAGGTCCTATTTCTTTGCCTTTCCCGAGCTCTTGCTGGTGAACATCGCCATTCTGCTCCTGCTGGGACGCTACACGGGCATCCGCCTGACAGAGCTTTGGCGGTTCCGCGATCTGCATAAACTCCAGGAAGAAAAAAATAGATCATGAGCTTTTTCCATCCGTTTCGCGATAACGGCATCCTCGGAATGAACCGGCGTAACGCCTGCTATACCCTGCGCTACAACCCGCGCAAATTTTATCCACTCGTCGACGACAAGCTTCAAACCAAACAGCTTCTCGAAGAACATGCCATCCCCACGCCGATCCTGTATTTCGAAATCCGTTATGAGTTCGAACTCAAATACCTGCGCCAGATCAAGCATCTTAAAAAATTTGCCATCAAGCCCGCGCGCGGCGCCGAGGGCCGCGGCATTCTTGTCATCGCCGACAAAGACGAGCAGGGCTGGAAAACCTCCGGCGGCGAACGGCTGACGATGGAAGATATCGAGTACCACGTTTCAAACATTCTGGCCGGTCTGTATTCTCTTTCCGGCGTCGATGATCACGCGTTTATCGAATATTTTGTCCAGAGTCACCCGGTCTTCAGGCCTTTTACGGAAAAAGGCGTGCCCGACATCCGCGTCATTCTTTATCGCGGGGTTCCTGTCATGTCGATGTTAAGACTGCCCACGATGGAGTCGCGCGGCAAAGCGAATCTGCATCAGGGCGCGGTCGGAGCGGGCGTGGATATGCTGAGCGGGATCACGGTCGGCGGCGTACACAAAAACATGCTGATTGAAAAACATCCGGACACGGGGCAGCCGATTGCCGGCATCACACTGCCGCATTGGAATTACATTCTGGAAACCGCGGTCAAAACGTATGAGATTTTCAAATTGGGTTACTTCGGAATCGATTTCGTGATTGACCGTTACCTGGGCCCGTTGATTCTTGAACTCAACGCCCGGCCGGGCCTGAGCATTCAGCTGGCCAACCGGCATGGGCTGCTGCCCAGGTTAAGCGCGGTAGACCGTCAAACCGATATTGAAACTCTTGCGCCGCGAGACCGTCTGGCTCTCTCGCGCGAAATCGTTACCGCCGTTTAGATCAGCGGCTGGGCCCTGCCTTTGCAAGAACCCTTTCCAAATCTTCGGGCAACGCGTTCACAATATCAATCGCCTTGCCCGTGTGCGGATGCCGGAAGGCTAGACGGTAAGAGTGCAGGAAAAGACGCTTGAGCCCCAGCTCGGTCCGCCAGCGCTTGTTCATCGCGAAATGACCATACACCCCGTCTCCGGCCACAGGATTCCTGCGATAGGCCGCCTGCACGCGGATTTGATGGGTGCGGCCTGTCACCAACTCGATCTCAGCCAGTGTCAGCCCGGACTTTTGAAAAAACCCTTTGACCTGATATTTTAGCAGTGCATTGGCAGGGCCGGAAGAACGGACAAAGGCCCGCACCGATGCACCTGTCTTTTTCTCATCCATGCAATCTTTCCAGGTTCCTCGCGCCGGCTGAAGGCGCCCTGCCAAAAGCGCCACGTAAACCTTCACCACTTCCTGCTTTTCAAAAAGCTGGCGCATTTTTGCGGCCGTGCCCGCGTCCTTGGCCGCCAGCAAAACCCCGGACGCGTCCTGATCCAAACGATGAATCAGCCACACGGGTCCGGCCGGTGTGGTGAAACATCTTTCCTGAAAAGAATACGGGCCTTCAAATGCCGCGGCGCCTTTTTTTTCAGCGCCGGCATGGTTGGGATGCGAAAGCACCGCAGAGGGTTTAGCCACCGCGATAAACCAGCGGTCTTCGAAAATAACCGGCGAGAACGTTCTGACTTCAGCAGGAGCGCGTGCGTCCACGTGTGTTACCGCGCCATTTTTTCTTTGGCAAGAGTACGGCAAGCTTCGAGGATAAGCATGACTGCCAAAATCAAAAGAAAAACGGCCGTGATGCTGCCAGGATCAAAAACCGGTCTGCCGGTCAGAAGACCCGTCGCAAGCGGAAGGATCATGACGATCAGCGAACTAAACGTCACGGCAAGCATAAAAACCATGGGCACCGCGCTCACCCACCAGGGCCGGCCGGTTTTGGCCAGCCACACAGAAAGCGTCATGAGCGTCAGGGCAGCTAAAAGCTGGTTAGACGTTCCGAAAATTGTCCAGAACACTTTCCAGGCCGGCACGACATGTCCGGCGGCGTCTGTCGTTTTTAAAGAAACACAAAGGAGCGGCAGCGCCAAACTTGCAAGTGTCGCGATCACAATGCCGCGCTTATCGCGCCAGCCCGTCAGCTCCTGAAACAAATGCCGCGCAAGCCGTGTCGCCACATCCAGCGTATCGTAAATAAACGTCGTGAACGCCAGGAGCGTAAAGGAACGCGCAAAGTCGCGCGGAATGCCAAGATGCTGCACAAAACGGCTCAGGCCTTCGGCGTAAATGCGGTCAGGCCCCATGCCCACCAGCGGGTCCTTTTTCCCCAAAATCATGACCGTGGCCAATGCCAGCACCGCGACCAGCCCTTCCAAAAGCATGCCGCCATACCCCACCGCTTGGCAGTCCGGTTCTTTCTCAATCTGTTTGGAGGTGGTGCCGGAACAAACAATGCCGTGAAAGCCTGAACAGGCGCCGCAGGCCACTGTCACAAAAAGCAACGGAAAGATCGAAGCGCCCTTGGCGTTGGTCCAGCCAAGAAAGGCAGGGAATATAATTTTTTCGCCGCCAAGCATCAAACCGATCAGGCCTGCGGCCAGCGTGGCATACAAAAAATATCCGCCGAGAAAACCGCGCGGCTGGAGCAGCAGCCAGACGGGAATAATCGACGCGATAAAACAGTAACCCAGCAGGAGAACATTCCAGACTTGCGCCGGACTCAGGCTGCCAAGCGCCGGCATCCAGAGCGGAAGCTCGCGCCCATACCAAATGCCAAGCCCTACAAGCGGCAGAAAAACAAGCGTGGCAAGCCCCACCGACATCTTCAAATATTTCAGGCACAAGCCCATGGCCAATCCCAAGAATAAATACAGCATGGAAGCGGTTGCCACGCCGCCGCCTAGTTCGGGATCCACAAAAGAACTGCTCGTTAAGTCCGTAAACGCTGTGATGACGTAAATCAGCGAGAGCCACACGAAAAGAAGAAAGCAAAGATACCCGCGCCGGCCAAACAGCGTGTGGACGATTTCAACGATTGACACGGCGCGATGCCGCACCGATCCGACCATGCTTGAAAAATCATGCACCGCGCCGAAAAACACCGCCCCCAGCGTCACCCAGATCAATACCGGCGCCCAGCCGAACCAGACAGCTGCAAGTACGGGCCCCACAATAGGCCCGGCCGCCGCAATCGCCGAAAAATGCTGGCCAAGCAGAAAACCTTTATGCGTGGGGACATAATCAATGCCGTCATTCACCTCGCAAGCGGGAGTACGCGTGTCTTTGGAAAGATTAAAGATGCGGGCGAGAAAGCGGCCGTAAAAACGGTAGGCTGCAAGAAAAAAAACAGCCACCGCGACAAGCACCCAGAAGACGTTCATGAGGCAGAATGATAGAGGAACGTCCCCAAAGGGTCAATCCCTTCATCCGTTTTAAACGCCGGTCACTTCAGACTGATGCGCGGCTTTCGGGTCATGCAGAACCAGCAGTATTAAAAATACGCAGCCGGCAGCGGCAACCCAAAACGCAATCACCGAATGCTCAAAACGGATCATCAGGGGAATCGCGAGCAGGGCCACCATGTTCATAACCTTGATTAATGGATTGAGCGCCGGGCCGGCAGTATCCTTGAGCGGATCCCCCACCGTATCACCGGTCACGGCGGCCTTGTGGGCTTCAGAGCCCTTGCCGCCATGCACGCCGTCTTCGATCAGTTTTTTGGCATTGTCCCAGGCACCGCCCGCATTGGCCATGAAAACCGCCAGGAGCTGGCCTGAAAGAATCATGCCGGCCAAAAATCCGCCGAGCGCCTCCTTCTTGAGCAAAATACCGATCAGCACCGGCGCAAGAATCGCAAGAAGTCCGGGGCGGATCAATTCTTTTTGTGCGGCTTCCGTACAAATCGAAACCACACGGGCATAATCCGGCAATTTCGTACCTTCCCAAATCGCCTTATCCCGGAACTGGACACGCACTTCATGCACGATCAAAAAGGCCGCGCGGCCGACCGCGCGAATCGTCAGAGAGCTGAACAAAAACGGAATCGCGCCGCCGATCAAAAGCCCGATAAATACGTTGTGATCGGAAATCGAAAGCGAAGCCGCAATTTGCGCGAAGGTTTGATGCGTCAGGTTACTGATGTCGGTGATGTAGGCGTTAAAAAGCGAGATCGCCGCAACCACGGCAGATGCAATCGCCACGCCCTTGGTAATGGCCTTGGTCGTGTTGCCGACCGCATCCAGATCCGCAAGGATTTGGCGCGCGTCTTTGTCGAGACCCGCCATTTCGCCGATGCCGTTGGCGTTATCGGCCACCGGCCCGAAC
>JAHFHB010000052.1 GCA_023247135.1 Candidatus Omnitrophota bacterium | reverse complement strand
GGAGAAGGATTCGCTCAGCCGTGAACTGGAGGGCGTGCGCCGTAAAATGGCGGAGGTCGACAAGACGCGGCAGAAAGCCGAAAGGGAAATGACTGCGGCGCTTGAAGAGAAAAATGAAGCTCTTCACGAAGCCGCGGAGCTTAGGAAGAAACGCCAGGAGTTTGAAAAGAATCGCGAGCTTGTGGGGCACCTGCAGGCCCAAAACAAGCAGGCTGCGGAAGCGCTGCAAGAATTGCAAAAGACTCTTCGGGAAAAAGAGGACGGGTTAAAGCGGGAGTCCGGCTTCACTGAAGCATTGCGCATGCGCGAGAGCGAGCTTTTACGGGAAACAGAGTCGCTGCGTCAGTCTCTGGCGGATAGCGTACACAGGGCGCGTTTTTTGGAAGCCAAGATTCAAGACCTCGAGTCACTCGGAGCCGCTTTGCGGGAAGAAGCGCAGAACTACTTGGCGCAGAGCCGCGAACATGAACAGCGGTCGGGGCAGCTGCAAGGTGAATTGCAGACTTTGAACGGGGAGCTGGCGCAGACGCGGCAGGAACTGGCTGAAAGCCATGATCAGCTGAGGGCTGCCGGCGAAGCGATTCAGGCGCGCGAGCAGGATTTGGAATCAACGCGCGCCGCCTTGAATGTGGCGGGTGAAACCATTCGGGGCCGGGATCAGGACCTGGAATCTGTACGTGCCGAGCGTGAGGCGCTTCAACAAAAAGCCTCTGAACTGCAAGAGCTCTGCCACGCTTACGGGCAGCAGCTGGAGGATTGGGAGAAAAAATGCGCGGTTCTCACTGCGGAACATGCAGAGGCAAAAGTCCGTTTGGAAGAAGGACTGGGCTCGTTGTCGAACGAGTTGCAGCAATCGCGGGAAGAAGCGCAGAACTACTTGGCGCAGAACCGTGAACATGAACAGCGGTCGGGGCAGCTGCAAGGTGAATTGCAGACTTTGACCGAAGAGCTGGCGCAGGAACGTACCCTCTTTCAGCAAAGGGCGCAAGAGCAGCAAAGCCAGATTGAAAATTTAATGGCAGAGCTAGAGAAGCGTTTAGTTCAAATCGGACAATCGGAAGAGTCCGTTCGGCAAATGGAACAGGCGCTGGCCGGTGAGAGAGAAACGCAGGTGCGGGCTGCGCAGAAGTCTGCACAGGAGCAGGAAACGCTCAAACGTGAGCTGGAAGCTGTCCGGGCCGAGTGTGAAACTTTTCGGATGCAGTGGACGGAGCTTGAAGGGAAACGGGCTGCCTATGTGAGTTTGATCGCTGAATGGGAGAGCCGCTGTGCCATTCTTGAACTGCGCCGGCAGGAAGAGAAACAACTGTCTGAACAGGCGCTTGCACACATATCCGAGGAATTGAAAGAAGCCAGAGCCCATCTGGACCAGCGCAATCAGTCCATGACGATGCTGGGTCAAACGCTCGAGAGCCGTGAATTGGAACTCGGAATGCTGCGCGAGAAAATAACCGGGCTGGAGGAAAGCTGCAGGGCTTACGAGCTCAAAATTGCCGATGGGGAAAGTCGATCGGCTGCGCTTGAAGCCGAACACCATGAAGAGAAACGGCAGATCCAGGAAGCGCTGGGAAAGCTGGCGGATGATTTGAAGCAGGCTCGGGACGATGCCCAAACCTGGAAAGACCGCGCGCAAGGGGAAACGCTGAAAGCGGAGCAGTTTCAGGAGCAATCCAGGTCGCAGCAGGACGACCTGGAAAGAATCAACGCAGAACTCGAAAGCGCGCGGCAGGAAAGCGCTCAAATTCGCAGTGATCTTGAGGCCCTCCAGGGTGAACTGCAGTCGGTTTGTGCGCAGCAGGAGAGTCTGAAAGAAAAATTGGCTGTTTCCGAGCAGAACCGCGGGGCGTACGAGGCGGCCCTTGCTGATTTGGGAAGAAAGCAGGAGGCGCTGCTTTCCCAGCTTGAGGCGGAAAGAAAACAGGCTGAGGAAACCGCGGGCCGGATGTCTGAAGAGGCGGCGCGTGCTCTGGAAGCTGCATGGGCACAGTCCAAGAGCACGCTGGAGGATTTAGCGGCGGAGCATGCGGCGGAGCGGCAGGCTGAAGCCTCTGAAAAAGAACGTCTGGTTAAAGCGGCCAAAGACGCCAAAGAAGAATTACGCAATTATTCGCACCGTTTTCAGGCGCTTGAAGAAGTGAAAAATGAATTCGTTTCTCTGCTGGCGGCGGAACGCAAACGTTACGCCGATATGAAGGCAGAATATGACCGTTTACAAAATCGGCTTGAATATCAAATTTCAGGGAATCCTGAAATTTACCAGCCCGCAGCGTTTGAGCCTGAAGAAACGGACGATGCCCGTTTAAAGCGTCTCAAGCTCATTCTGGACATGGAAGACAAGAAGGAAAAGACCCCGCCTGGATTTGCAGAGTAAAGCCGCTAAGCCCGGCCGCTGACCTCGCCCGTTTCCGTATTGACCCGCACCACGTCGCCGTCCTTGATGTAGAGCGGTACGCGCACGTTCAAACCCGTCTCAAGCGTGGCGTTTTTCGTCGAACTGCCGGAGCCAGAGTCTGCACGCGTAGCGGGTTCCGCGTAGGTGACGGTGAGGTCGACGCAAAGCGGCAATTCAAAGTTGGCTACCTCACCCTTGTATTTGAGGCCCTGGACCGCAGTGCCATCCTTGAGGTAGTGCTTCAGGCCGCCGATTTTTTCGGCTGAAAACCGGAACTGCTCGTAACTGACGTCATCCATGAAATGAAAGCCTTCTGCGTCCGCGTAAAGAAACGTGGCTTTGATGATTTCAACGTCAGGTTCGTCGAATTTCTCGCCGGATTTAAAATTTTTGTCGAGGACGGCGCCGTTGATCAGATTGCGGACTTTGGCCTTGACCATCGTGGAAGCTCCCCGGGCGGAAGGGGACGCAAACGTGACTTCCAGGACTTTAAAGGGCTGCCCGTCGATTTCAATCAGTGCCTTGCGTTTAAGTTCATTTGCGCCGATCATGAAAAGCCTCCTCATTGTTCGGGCAAATTATAGCGGCCGGGGCGGCGGGCGGCAAATGAAACATAAGGTTGCATTTACCGGGAGCTTATAGAAGAATAGCTGCACTTGATGGAAAATTCACAAACCTCAATTCAGTCCGTCACATTTCGCCAGGCTCTGCGCGTTTGGTGCAAGATCGCGCTTTTGAGTTTTGGCGGCCCAGCCGGCCAGATCGCGGTGATGCACCGCGTGCTCGTCGAAGAAAAAAAGTGGATCAGCGAAAACCGTTTTTTGCATGCGCTCAACTACTGCATGCTGCTTCCGGGGCCCGAAGCCCAGCAGCTCGTGACCTACATGGGCTGGCTGCTGCACGGCACTTGGGGCGGACTGGCCTCGGGCTGGCTCTTTGTGCTACCCGGTTTCCTTTCGATTCTTGGACTCAGCATTACTTATGCGCTGTATCAAACCACGCCGCTGGCCGGCGCGATCTTTTTCGGATTGAAGGCGGCGGTGTTGGCCGTAGTGGTGGAAGCGGTCGTTCGCATCGGCAGGAAGGCCCTCAAGAATGAGGTGATGATAGGATTTGCGGCCGCAGCTTTTTTAGCGATCTTTTTTTTACGGGTGCCGTTCCCAGTCATCATTCTGCTTGCGGGAGCCGCAGGCTTTTTGGGCGGACGCTTTTTTGAATCAAAATTTCATGTGATCAAGGCGCATGCGGCGGGTGTTGAGGGCGTGCTGGATGCGAAGGCTCGTCAAACCAAACCGAGCCTTGTGCGCGTGCTTTGCGTGCTCGGGGCGGGGCTGGCGGCCTGGTTCGGGCCTCTTGGGATTGCGCGGGTTTTTCTTGGGCCGTCGCATGTGCTGGTTCAGGAGGGCGTATTTTTCAGCAAGGCCGCCATGGTGACTTTCGGCGGGGCGTATGCCGTTTTGGCTTACACGGCACAGCAGGCCGTGCACGTTTTTAAATGGCTGAGTCCCGGCGAAATGCTGGATGGCCTGGGACTTGCGGAAACAACCCCCGGGCCCCTGATTCAAGTGGTGCAGTTCGTGGGGTTCATGGGAGCCTACCGGCAGAGTGCGCCGTTTACGCCGCTGTGGGCCGGAATTCTGGGGTCGCTGATGACGATGTGGGTGACGTTTACGCCGTGTTTCGTGTGGATTTTTTTAGGCGCGCCGTTTATTGAAAAATTGCGCGAAAATAAAATACTCAGCTCGGCGTTATCAGCCATCACGGCAGCGGTGGTCGGTGTGATTCTCAACCTTGCAGTCTGGTTTGCCCTGCATGTGCTTTTTGCCCGCGGCGCTGAAAAAAGCTGGAGCTGGCTGCACGCCTACGTTCCGGACCTTCACAGCCTCGATCCCGGGGCGGCTCTGGTTGCAGTTTTTGCGGCCTTGGCCTTGTTAAAATTTAAACGCGGCATGATCAGTGTTTTAGCCGCTGCCGCCGTTTTTGGGCTGATCTGGAAGCTGCTGTTCAAGTTATAGTCTATCTCATTGCTACAAAATGAGTTATGACAAATCTCGCTTTCTGGACTTCTAAGGGGCTTTCCTTTATACTAGCCCCCTATGTCACAACCTACCGAAATTATCCGTAAAAGTTTTGGCCTGAAAGAGGAAGTCAAGCCTCAGCTCACCGCCAGTTATCATAGTCCGCTGATCGAGTCCATCAAAGCCAACGGGTTTCGCCTGCAGTCCGGCCGTTTGAATTTCCGCCTGGCGCAGGAGTTTGGGTTCTGTTACGGAGTGGATCGGGCCATTGACTATGCTTACGAAACCAAGGCCAAATTTCCGAACCGCCGTATTTTTCTGACCAACGAAATCATCCATAATCAGCGCGTCAATGCCAAACTGCTGGAACTGGGCATTCAATTTCTCTACGGCCCTTACGCCTGCGGTGTCACCATGGATCAGATCACCAAAGACGACGTGGTGATCGTGCCGGCCTTCGGGGCCATGGTGGTCGAGATGAGCGAACTGCAGAAAAAAGGCTGTGTGATCGTGGATACGACCTGCGGTTCGGTGATGAGCGTCTGGAAACGTGTGGATTCGTACGCGCCCAACGGTTTTACGTCAGTGATTCACGGCAAATATGATCATGAAGAAACCCGCGCGACCAGCTCGCGCGCCTTGCAGTATGACGGCGGCCACTATCTGGTGGTGCGCGACAAGGAACAGGCGCGGATGGTTTGTGAATTTATCGAAGGCCGCGGCAATTCGGAACAGCTTTTAAAAGAGTTTGGCCCCGCGGCCTCGCCTGGCTTTGATCCGGATCGCGATCTGCAGCGTATCGGCTGTGCCAACCAAACGACGATGCTTTCCAGCGAATCGCTTGAGATCGCTAACATGCTGCAGGAATCCATGTGCCGGCGTTACGGCTCTGAGGAGGCGGCAGCGCGTTTCCGTCACTTTGACACCATTTGCTCGGCCACGCAGGACCGGCAGGACGCCATTTTGAAATTGGCGGCGGAAGGCGTGGATCTGATGATCGTGGTGGGCGGCTACAATTCCAGCAACACCGGCCATCTCGTGGAGATTTCTTTAAAGCACTGCCCGGCTTATCACGTCAAAGATGCCGAATGTATTGTCTCGAGTCATTTGATCCGCCATAAAAAAGTTTTCAGCACGGATATTCTTGAGACGTCGCCCTGGCTGCCGGAAGGCAGCGTGACGATCGGCATTACAGCCGGTGCTTCTACGCCCAACCGCGTGATTGAAGAAGTGATAGAACGCATTCGCCAGATAGCTTTAGAGACGTCTCAGGATTGCCAGTCATGAAACCCGTTAAAGTTTATAGCACTGACCACTGCCCTTATTGCATGCGGGCCAAGCAGCTGCTGAAAAATAAAAACATTCCTTTCCAGGAAATCGATCTCAGCCATGATGAAGAGACGCGCGGGAAAATGCAGGAAAAAACGGGCTGGATGACGGTGCCCATGATTTTTATCGGCGAAGAATTCATCGGCGGTTTCGATGACCTTTCCGCGTTGGAGCGTTCCGGGGAACTGGATAAAAAACTGGCCTGAACGCATGAAACTTTCGGGAAGAAACGTATTGATTACCGGAGCCGCGCGCAGAATCGGGCGCGAAATAGCTCTGACGCTGGCCGGCCGAGGGGCCAATCTGCTGCTCCACTACCGTGATTCCAGGCGCGAAGCTCGCGGCCTCCAGGAAGAGATCCGCAAACGCGGAGTCCGCTGCGAGATTTTGTGCTGTGACTTCTCGCCGCGCGGCGGCGCAGGACTTGAGAGACGAGCGGCCGGTTTTATTCAAAAAGCCGAACGCAAGCTGGGCCCGCTGGATGTTTTGATCCATAACGCTTCGCTTTATTTTTCGACGGTGTTCGGTGAAGTGCGCGAGAAAAGTTGGGACGAACTGCTGGGTGTGAATCTGAAAACGCCTTTTTTCCTTTCGCAGGCGGCGGGCCGCTTGATGTTCCGGCGCAAGTGCGGCAAGATCATCAACCTGACCGATTCCGCCGTGGCAAATCCGGCCAATGGCTATGCGCCTTACACGATTTCCAAAGCGGGGCTGGCTGCGATGACGATTTGCCTGGCGCGCGAACTGGCGCCGCACGTGCAAGTCAATGCGGTGGCCCCGGGACCGATTCTTCCGCCGCCGGGGATGAAAGCGCCGCGCCGCGCCAAAGTGACGGAGCGTACACTGCTTAAACGTTTTGGAACGCCCGCCGACATTGCGCAAACCGTGCTTTATTTGATTGAAGGAACGGATTATGTGACCGGCGCCGTCATTCCTGTGGATGGCGGCTGTGCCGCTGCCTGACCTCGCGCGTCATTGCGAGCCTGCGTAGCAGGCGAAGCAATCCCGTGAGGATTGCAATCATGGAGAAACAACATGTACCGCATTACCCGCACCGTCCATTTCAGTTACGGGCACCGGCTGGTCAAGCACGCCGGTAAGTGCGCGCGCCTGCATGGGCATAACGCAGCGGTGGAGATTGAGCTTTCGAGCCAGAAACTGGATGAGCAGGACATGGTCATGGATTTTGAGCAGGTCAATGCCACGATCGGACACTGGATTTCGCAAACACTCGATCACCGTATGATTTTATGGGACAACGATCCGGCACTGGCGCCGCTGACTCAAATGGGGGAACCGGTGGTGGGATTGCCTGAGCACCCGACGGCTGAAACCCTGGCGCGTCTGATTTTCGAAGAAGCCCGCAAACTGCGTCTGCCTGTTTCCAAAGTGACTTTTTGGGAAACTCCAAATTCCTCAGCTGTTTATCACGAGTGATGTGTGAATCTTGATGAAACGCCTTCTCATCGGTCCCGCCGGTTCAGGCAAGACCCACCAGCTGCTCAATGAGTTTGAGGCCGCGCTGCGCGGCCTCAAAGACCCGCTGGAACCGGGCCTGCTCTACCTTCTGCCGTCTGCCGAACATGCCGAACGCGTTACGAACCTCATGCTTCAGCGCAAAATCGAAGGGTTTTTCCACCGGCGCATTACGACTTTTTCAAAAATCATGATGGAATTATTCGGCCCGGGAGAATCGGCGGCGAACAACGTGACGCGTTATTTAATCCTACGCGATCTGCTGGCGCAGGAGGGCTGGGATTATTTCACGCGGGTCAAGCAAAGTCCGGGTTTTGTAAACACGATCCTCTCCTTTTTTTCCGAATTGAAAGAGTCTTTGCTGGATGCAGCGTCTTTCCGGCAGCGCATGAATGCCATGAAGCCGCTTGAACCTGAACTGGCGCCCAAATACGAAACGCTGGCTGGACTTTTCGAAGCCTACGAAAAAACGCTGGCGGAACGGGGTATGCGCGACCGCGAAGATCTCATGCTCGAAGCGGCCCGGCGTGCCGGCCGGAGCCCCGCGGAAGCGCCAAGGTTTAAACGTATTTGGCTGGACGGTTTTTTTGATTTTTCTGAACTTCAATTCGCCTGCCTGGAAGGTTTGTGCTCGCAGGCATCGGAAGTGACCGTGGCGTTGACGCTCGATCCGGATCCTGAACGGACCGCTTTGTTTCAAGGACCAGGGCAATTTCGTGACCGGCTTTTGGCGCTTGGGTTTAAGCCTGAATTCTTGCGGACGCGTGCGCGTGCCAACATCCCGGAGTCGCTTAAAATTATCGAGCGGCGGTTGTTTTCAGAAACGCGGGCTGCCGTACCGCCGGCGGCGGGGCCTGAATTGCTTTATTTTGAGGCGGTGGGCGTGGAAGGCGAAGTCGAGATGATTGCCCGGCATGTGGACCGGGCGCAGCGCACCGGCCATTACCGCTTCAGCGATTTTGCGATTCTCCTGCGAACGATCGGGTCTTACGAAGAAGTGATCCGCTCGGTTTTTGGGCGTTATGGCATTCCGCTTGAGATTCATGAACGCGAACGGCTTGAATTTGCTCCGCTCGTGCGCGTGGCGGCAAGGCTCGTGCGTCTTTTCAGAGAAGACTGGAAGCGCGGCGATTTGATGGCTTTTCTTAAATCCACGTACGTCCGCCGCCTCGGGAGTGAAAACAACTCCCTGGAGTGGGTTTCACGGCTTGAGCATTTTGCCATGCGGCGCCGCATTGCGGGGGGGCGGGAGCGTTGGCTTGAAGCGCTTGGGGCGGAGCAAGCTGGGGAATTGTCGCAGGGCAGTTCAGTGCGTTTTTCGGTTCTCACTGGCTGGGAAGACCGGCTGCGCATGGCCGGGTCTTTCGCGGAGTTGAAAAGCGTTTTTTTTGAGATGATCAGCAGCCTGCTGACGGTGGAGTCCGGCGGCGAACGGGTCACCGAGGCGGTGCGCCGTGATGCGGCGGCGCTTCGGCGAATGGGTGCGATTCTCGATGAGATTGAACTTTCCATCGGACGCATGCAGAAGTCAGAAGGTGAGACTGCGGATATTTTTGATGAATTCGCGGACCGTTTTTTACGGCTCGTTGAACTGGATCTTTATTCGCTGCGCGGCGGCGATGCCAACCGCGTACAGGTTTATGACATTTCGCTCGCGCGTGAAAAAGATTACCGGGTTGTTTTTCTGGCCGGACTTCTGGAACGCAAGTTCCCTCTGCAAATGCGTGAAGATCCCGTGCTTTCCGATTGGGAAAGGCGGCTTTTTAACGGAAGCGAAGTCTCCGGCGTATTGCTGCGCGAACATCTTGAGCGGCAGTCGATGGAACGTTACCTTTACTATTTGGCGTGCACGCGCGCCACGGAAATGCTGGTGCTTTCTTATCCCCGGATTGATCTTGAAGGCAAGGAATACCTGCCGTCTTACTACGTGGATGAAACCCTGCGCCTTTTTAAGCCGGGAAGCGTGCGCGTGGAACGCCAGGAACTGGCGCGCCCTTTCGTTCGTCCGGCGGATGCTGCGACGCGGCGCGAACTTGAACTTTCAGTTTTAGGAACGCTGATTCACGAAAAGCATCGTGTGGAGCTTATGTCCGAAGCTTTGAGCGCAGGCCGAATCCTGCTGGCCGATCCGCTTGCAGAAAATCGATTCGCACGGGCGTTTTACCGTGTCCAGGATGCATTGACGGATGAGCGGATCCACGCAAAAGACTGGTTTTCCTCGACGCAGCTCAGCCCCTCCAGGCTGGAGGAATATGGCCGCTGCGCGTTCATGTAT
>JAHFHB010000333.1 GCA_023247135.1 Candidatus Omnitrophota bacterium | reverse complement strand
CATTAACCGGCCCGTTTTCCGCAGAAGCTTTTTCAAGCTGTGCGGTCAAAATCACATTCAGTCTCTCCAGATCAGTGCTGAGAACCTGATCTCCCCGCAGTCTTTCCTGAATCGCCTGGACCTCTTCGGATTCGGTGCGCATCTCGGAACGAGCCGTGGTGGAGCGAATAGGCAGCGGTCGTCTTGCAAGAAATTTTGCCAGTGCCGCCTTCGCATCGTGAAAAGCAAATCGGGCTTTCGTGGTAAAAGAGGCAGTTTGCACGATCAAATCTGCCACATGATTTCTTTGATAAATGATTTTCCGCAAAGCCTGGCTCTGTCGAGACTGTTTTTTACGGATGATCCGCTCCGCCCGTATCAACAAATCCTTGGCGTATGCCATTATTTCCGATGAAGGAGGATCCTTCGTATCCAGCCTCTTCAAGCCCAGCATATCGGAAAGCTTGCCGGCCTCCCGCTTGAGATCCCTGGGTGTCACCGTAGGGGATTCGAGAATTCCTTTTTGAATAAGTTGCCGCTTTTTAGAAAATGAACGAACCCCCTGTACAATGGAATGTAAGGCGAGCCCTAAAACAAAGGGTGCATAGCTGAAAAGCACAATATCCGCTAAATTTTCAATGGCTTCCCGCCCCTGGTATTTTAGCTGCAGCCAATTCGTCGCCTTTGCAGTCAGGGTAACCTCAAGGGCATTTCCGAAAGCAGCGCCTATTACGGCACTCATAATGAAGCCCAATCGAAATCCTGGTTTCAGCCTGTTTTTTGCTTTGCCAAGGAAATAATAAATAAACACAGAAAGCCCCCACACGCCACCGGCCGAAATGAGGACAAAAACCAGGGGAACCACGTGGTGGTTAAGCCTTAAACCGTGCTCTGCAAAAAACTGCATCTTGACAATCAGCGGGTAAATCTGCGGAAATTTGAGGAGGTCAAATAAAACAGGCGTTTGCTCCACCACCAGCGCGTTCTTCAGCCCAAGCCAATAGGTGAAAAAAGCCTTTGTTCCCCAATCAGCAAAAAAGACGAGAAAACCAGTCAGAAAAAATGGATGCTTCAAAATGTTGCGCCAGCGGGGCGCCAGCAAGTTTTGTTTTAACTTCGCCAGATGCTCCGGTGGCGTATGAACCGCTACGATTAAACTATTTTTCCTTATCAGGATACTGCGTGGATTTTTGAAATCGCTATTTGTCTCAATGCTTAACTGCGCGCCAACCTCTTTCAAAAGACTGTCATAGTAGGGCTGCATGGACCCAAAAGATTCGGCTGTCTCCGTTTTGACCTTAAGATAAACCGCACCACCTGAGGCCAGTTTTTTAGCCATTGCTTTGACAAAAATCTCATTCGTCTCCTGGCTCCGAAACGCATTGTTCAGCGCCGCAGTGCCAATGACAAGGTCGACTCCCCCGTCGCGGACAAGCCCTAACTGAGCCCCAAGCAGATAGCTGGGGTTAAACTTATTTCCGAAGGGCGCCCGCTGAATCAAAGGTTCTTTACCAAACCTTCTCGATTGCCTCGAGAGATACCCCTTGATAAAATCAATCTTGGGCATATCGATGCCTGTGAAATCAAGGATAGTCGGCGTAAAACCTGCATCGTTTTTCATCCTGTCCGCAAGCCGGTCTAGATCACCTTTCAAGTCCGGGAACACGGCGAACCAATAATCCGCAACAGCTTTTTCACTTTTTCTGATCTCCGAGCGCGCTGAATCTGAGCGAGCCGTACGAATCGCCGGAAGCGCTTCTGCGACTAAAGTGCGCGTATGTTTAAGCGCTTCAATCGCAGTTTCTTTGTCGGCAAACTCTGCGGGGAAAACCGCATTCACAAGACTTTCGATTTCCCCATCTTGAATAGCGCCCAGTTTTTCAAGATACGGTAATCCGTACTGACGAAGAACCTGTTTTTCAGCGTCGAGATATGCTTTAAAAACATTCGGCGACAAAAACAGCTTGTAAATAGCGTGCTCAAAATCAATGAATCGGGCTTCGTAGAGAGGCTTCTGCGCTTCCGTCGCGCTGACCTCTTTGATTAACACTTGTTTGGGATCCCAGGAATCGCCAACCAGCATAAACTGCCGCAGAATGTCGGAGCCCACAAACTGTTCGGGCCGCGCTAAATGTTCGAACCAGGCCGAATAGTTCACCCGTCCCGGCATTACACTCGTTAATCCAGGATTCTCTATGGCTAGGGAGCTGGCATGAATAGGCGGCCCCCCGTAAATATTGGGATAATAGAGCGCTTCACTGCCTTCCCAATATTCCAAAGCCGGATAAATTTTCCCATCTATTTGAACCAGCCAAACCTTCGCGGTTTCGATTCCGGCCCGCGCGGCCACTTCAAAGGCGAGGCGCTCCATGTAAGTTTCAGGCATCAGATTCGCATCGCCGCCCATACCGACTGTTAACATGAATGCCGCTTCATCCACGCGGCGATTTTTAATGAGAATTTTTCTCGATCCATCGGAGTAAATTGGAAAATCAAAAGGCCCCACCGTGCCAACCTTTTCAAAACCCGCGAGATCAAGAAAAAGCGGCTCCCCGGACCACAGCCCATTTTGAGTGCGCATTTCTGACCGAGCCGCGGCGGAAGCGAGGGCTTTTCGCAGCGCTTTTTCAACCGCAATCCATGGAATCCGTTTTTCTTCATTGACAGCCTTTTT
>JAHFHB010000332.1 GCA_023247135.1 Candidatus Omnitrophota bacterium | reverse complement strand
CGCTTTTGGGCCGCAACGGTGTTGGCAAAACGACTTTGATGAAAATCATGACCGGAGAGATCAAGCCCGATTCCGGCAAAGTGATTTACCAAAAGGGGATTCGGGTGACGCATTTGCAGCAGGAAGTGCCGGTGAATGTCAAGGATACGGTTTTTGACGTGGTGCTTTCCGGCCTGGGGGCGCAGGTGAAACTTCTCAAGGATTATCACCATGTGAGCCATCGTTTGCAGACGGAATACTCCGAGCCGTTGATGAATGAGCTGGGCCGCTTGCAAACGGAGATGGATCACACGAACGCCTGGGAGATGAATAAGCAGGTCGAGGATGTGATTTTGCAGATGAAACTCGATCCGGAAAGTGATTTTGAAAAACTCTCGGGCGGGCAGAAGCGCCGGGCTCTTTTGGCGCGGGCACTGGTTCTCAAGCCGGAGGTTTTGCTTCTGGATGAGCCCACGAATCATCTGGATATCGAGTCCATTGATTGGCTGGAGGGTTTTTTAAAAGCGTATGAAGGCACGCTTTTTTTTGTGACGCATGACCGCACGTTTATGCAGAATCTGGCCACCAAGATCGCCGAACTTGACCGGGGCAAATTATTCAGCTGGGCGGTGGACTATCCGACCTTCCTTGAACACAAACAGGCGGCTCTCGATAACGAAGCGGCGGAACGGGCCGAGTTCGATAAAAAACTGGCGCGTGAAGAAATCTGGATTCGCCAGGGGATTAAGGCGCGGCGCACACGCAATGAAGGGCGGGTACGCGCGCTTGAACAACTCCGCCGCGAGAAGCAGGCGCAGCGCCAGGGGATGGGCAAGGTGCGCATGAAGATGCAGGAGGCCGATCGTTCGGGGCAAATCGTGGTGAAGGCCGAGCACATCACGCACGGTTATGGTGCCAAAGTCTTGATTCGTGATTTTTCGACCGAGATTATGCGCGGCGATAAAATCGGCGTGATCGGCCCCAATGGCTGCGGCAAGACCACCTTGCTCAGGATTTTGCTCGGAACGCTGCAGCCTCAGCGGGGTGCCGTACGGATCGGGACGAATCTGCAGGTGTCCTACTACGATCAGCTGCGCGAACATATTGACGGCGATAAAAGTGTGGCTGAAAATATTTGCTCCGGTGAGACCGTGACGATCAACGGCAGGCCCAAGCATATCATGGCCTACCTGCAGGACTTTCTGTTTTCGCCGGACCGCGCCAGAACTCCCGCAAAAGTTTTATCGGGCGGGGAACGCAACCGGCTTTTTTTGGCGCGGCTTTTTACGAAGGCCTCGAATTTGCTGGTGATGGACGAGCCGACCAATGATCTGGACATCGAAACGCTGGAATTGCTGGAAGAACTTTTGGTGGAATACTCCGGAACGCTGCTCCTAGTCAGCCACGACCGCACTTTCCTGAACAACGTGGTGACGTCGACGATCGTGCTTGAAGAGAATGGCGTGGTTTATGATCACCCCGGCGGCTATGACGATTGGCTGAGTGAGCGTTTTGAGAAAAACAAAACTCTGAAAACGCAGAACGCTACGTCTGCAAAAACACCCGCATCCATCTCTGCAAAATTCGGGGCAAGCCGGCTCTCTTCCAAGGAACTGCGTGAACTCGCGAGCCTTCCCGGAAAAATAGAAGTGCGGGAGCAGGAGCAGAAAGCCATTTACCTGCGCATGGCCGAACCCGGATTTTATCAGCAGAACGTTGCCGAGATTGCCAAAGTCACCGCCCGCCTCGAACAAATCACCGCAGAATTGACCGTCTTGTATGCCCGCTGGGAGTTACTGGAAGGGGCTAAGCGCTCTCAATAAAACCCCTTTTGGACACAAGGCCCAAAAGGGGGTTTAATGGGGTACGACTTAGCTGTATTCAGAACAGCGTGCGTCTCCCTTGATGGCGATCTAAATGCCCTCTTACTTCAGAAGTTTTTGGAGAAAGCCGAGGGCTCTGAAAACCCCTGATTTTTGTCCCAAAAACCCGATTTTAAAATTTACTATCGAACCCACAGGGTGGGGAAGGCCAAGCAGCCTCTCCGCCTTTTCCTCCCGGAATCCTTCTGGTAAAGCATTCCGTTTTTAGTAAAATATGATTCGGTTAACACTTACAGAAGTAAAAAGTACGAATTTTGAATAGTGTTGAGTTTTGTATGCAATTGGACAACAGCTTGTTGGCCAAATTACTCAAATCCATTGTGAGCCTAAATTCATTTTATGCATAAACAGGAAAATCAAAACATCGAGTTTAAAGAGCAATGGCGCGATGATGTGCTTAAAACCATTTGTGCATTCGCTAATACCGGCGGCGGTGTGGTGTATGTTGGGATCGATGACAATGGCAAAAGCGTTGCTCTGAAAGATATTAAAAAACTGCTTGAAGATATTCCTAACAAAATCCGGGATATTTTGGGTGTTCTCGCGGATGTCTCTTTAGTCAAAAAAGACGGGAAGCAAGTTGTTAAGATTGCGGTTGCTAAGTATAACGCTCCGATATCGTATCACGGACGCTTTTACGCGCGCTCGGGCTCTACAACGAGTGAGCTTAAAGGCGTAGCGCTGTCACGATTTTTACTGTCATCCTCCGGCACAGCATGGGATTCGGTTATTGAATCACGGGCACCATTTAAAGACATTGATAGCGCATCTGTGCGGCAATTCCTGCAGTTGGCAAAAAA
>JAHFHB010000331.1 GCA_023247135.1 Candidatus Omnitrophota bacterium | reverse complement strand
CCCCGAAGCCATGATGCTTTGCAAAGACAAGGGGCTCTCTAAACAAATCTTGAGTCATCACCGCATCCGGGTTCCGCAATTCGCGATTTTTCCGGTCAAAAAACAGGCCAAGCGGCCGCGCTGGCTGGATTTTCCGGTTTTTATCAAGCCGCTCAAGGAGGAAGCCTCTTTGGGAATTTCGCAGGCCTCTTTTGTCGAGAATGATGCGCAGTTTAAAGAACGCGTGGAATTTATTCATGACACAATGGGTCTCGATGTGATCGCCGAAGAATACATCGCGGGCCGCGAGCTTTATGTGGGCATGGCGGGCCATCAACGGCTGGAAGTTTTTCCGGTGCGCGAAATGGTTTTTGCGCGCGTGGATGATGAAGACCCGAAGATCGCCACTTACAAGGCCAAGTGGGATGAGACTTACCGTAAAAAATGGGGCATTAAAAACCGCTTTGCGGAGAATCTGGGTCCTGAAATACTGCGGCCTCTTGAGAAATTCTGCAAAAAAATCTACAGGGCGCTTTGCATTCAGGGTTACGCGCGTTTGGATTTGCGCCTGCGCGAAGACGGCCAGATTTATTTCATCGAAGCCAATCCCAATCCCATGCTGGCAAAAGACGAGGATTTTGCGCTTTCCGCTCAAAAGGCCGGCCTGGCTTATCCCGCCCTGATCCAAAAAATCCTGAATCTTGCTCTGGCGGATGCGACGTCTTCTGAGAAGGTGCCAGGCACCCTCACAAACCTGTCCCGGTGAGGGTGCCTGGCACCTTCTCTTAACTCTTTAAGAAAAATACACGGCGGCAGTAGGCGCAAGTTTTCGTAGGGTACAGGCATGCCTGTACCCTGCCATTTTGGACATCAACGGCCGGCGACAGTAACAACAGGCGGAACGTCGGAAACGCGGACCGATGGATTTTTCTCGAGGAAGTTGCTCAGGCTCCAGGGCGTTTCAAATAAAAGCGCGATGCGCCCCAGCTGATCCGTCACTTTCTTGGCCCCGTACGGCAGGATGCGCTCAAGTTCATCAGCGTGAATTTCCGTTTCAAGCCAACGCAGAAGCTGCCAGGACGCGCGTTCCAGCGTGGACTCCGCGCCGTATTCCGCTTGCAAACGGTACTGCAGCACTTCAAACTGCAGCGGCCCGACCGCGCCAAAAATCGGTCCATAGGCGGAGTAATCCGGATTAAAAACCTGCACAATGTTTTCAGCCAGAAGATGTTCAAGCCCTTTGCGAAAAGGTTTGTGCTTGCCCGGAGTGGGGTTCAGCAGATACCCAAAACATTCAGGCGCAAACGTCAAGAGCTCCTGAAACTGAATGGCCGGATCTTCCGTCAGCGTATCACCGATTTTAAATTCTTCCTTACCCACCACGCCGATGATGTCGCCCGGAAAAGCCGAGTCAACGATTTCGCGGTCCTGTCCGAAAACCTTGTGCGAATTAGAAAGTTTGAATTTTTTTCCGGTGCGGGCCTGAATGACGTTCATGTCACGTTCAAACTTGCCGGAACAAATCCTGAGGAAAGCGATCTGGTCGCGGTGCAAGGGATCCATGTTGGTCTGAATTTTAAAAATAAAGGCTGAGAATTTTTCATGTTCCGGCGCGACAAACCCGTTCACCCCGGTGCGGCCGCGCGGCGGCGAGGAGTGCGCTAAAAAACCATCCAGCAAAAGCTGTACGCCGAAATTATTGGCCGCACTGCCGAAATAAACCGGGCTCGTCTTGCCCTCCAGCACCTGTGCCGCATCAAATTCAGCATGCGCGTGGTCTAAAAGCTCCAGCTCCTCAAGCGCAGGCTTGTAGATATTTTCATCCAGCATGGCCGCCACCTGCGGATCCAGCAGGCCGTGCGTCGAAACCGGCGCGCGGTAAGCGCCGCCGCCTGCGACATGCTCGAATAAATGCACCTGCCGCGACTGGCGGTCGTACACGCCGCGGAATTCATCCCCCATGCCGAGCGGCCAATTCATCGGGCAGGCATGCAGGTGCAGGACGCTTTCGAGTTCATCGATCAATTCCAGCGGCGGCTTGGCCGGGCGGTCGAGCTTATTCATGAACGTAAAAAGCGGCACGCCGCGCTTACGGCAGATTTCAAACAGTTTGCGTGTCTGGCTTTCAATGCCTTTGGCCGCATCGATCACCATGATGACGCCATCCACGGCCGTGAGCACACGGTAAGTATCCTCGGAAAAATCTTTGTGGCCGGGCGTATCGAGCAGATTCATGCGATGGCCGCTGTAATCGAACTGCAAAACGGTGGAAGAAATGGAAATACCGCGTTTTTTTTCCATTTCCATCCAGTCGGACGCCGTTTCGCGCTGTTTCTTGCGTGCGGTGACCGAACCGGCCAGGCGCAGGGCGCCGCCGTAAAGCAGCAGCTTTTCGGTGAGCGTCGTCTTGCCCGCGTCCGGATGCGAGATGATCGCAAACGTACGGCGGCGTTTAATTTCCTGAGCAAAGTTTTCAAGAGTCATGCGGCGGGTGGGGGCTAGTGTTCGCGGACAAGCTTGAGCGTGACGGGATCCCCACCGCCCCAGGGCCAGAGCAGTGCCATTTCAGCGCCCCGGTCTTTGGCGCGGCGGTAAAGAACCTGATCTTTAAAAATGCCGCCGTAAGGCTTGGTGTAATTCAAAGCCTCCGGACCGGGCTGTTCGCCTTCGGGTTTAAACGGGACTCCAAAATAATTTCGTAGATGCGCTC
>JAHFHB010000330.1 GCA_023247135.1 Candidatus Omnitrophota bacterium | reverse complement strand
TTTTTGTATACTAATCCCATGGTTGAATCGTTAGACAAACTTGGAGAGCGCTGCCAGAAACCCCGCTACAAGGAAGTGGGCAATTGGATGGTGCGCCACGTTCTGCGCGACGCGGCACTGCCTTTGACCTGGCTGCTGCTGCATACGCCGATCACGGCCAATCAAGTGACATTGATCGCCCTGCTCGTGGGTTTTTGGGGATTGATCTGCCTGGCTCTGCCGGGCGCGGGCATGTTTCTGGCGGGTGTCTTGCTTTTACAGCTCTGGTATTACCTGGACCACGTGGATGGCCAGATTGCCCGCTATCGGGGCACGGCCTCACTTTCGGGCCGCTATTTCGACTATCTGATGCACCACCTGATTCATGGACTGATGCTGTTTGCGTTGGGATGTTATCTTTTTTTTCAGACCGGGCATTTTATTTTTGTGCTTTGGGGCTTTACGGGCACTTTGGGGACTTTGTTTTTTAACTTGAGCCACGACATTCAGCACAAAACTTTTTTTGAGCAAATCATGCGCTCAGGCGGGGCCAAAGTCCGGCCGGAATTTGCGGATGAAAAACCGAAAGTCAAATCCGGAGCTGTTGCCAGTCTACCCAAAAAAATCTTTCAAGGGATGCATAAAGCACATGAAATGCATGTCTGGCTGAATCTCATGACGCTCGCCGCCATTGTCCAGGCCTGTCTGAAGGAGAAGGCGCCGGATTTCAGAATGGTTCTGTTTGTTTTTTATGGGCTGACGGCGCCCGTGCTTGCCGTTGTTAAAAATATTTTTCTAATTCGTTCTGGCCAGGTAGATGAAGAATTTAACAAATACTTCGATGCTTCCCCCCGCCGTTGATCCGCCTTCCTCTGACCGGCTTGCCTGGGCCGAGCCGTATCTGAACGGATACGCCGCCTGCCCGTTGTGTGAAGGCAAATCCTGGCAGAATCTTTATGAGATCGGGATTCTCAAAGTTCACTGCTGCAGGGGCTGTTCTTTGATGTTCTTAAACCCATGCCTGATGCCGGAAGAACAAAAACTGATTTTTTCTTCCCCCGAAATGCTTAAAAAGGTCAGTCTGTTTTTTGCGCATTACCATAACGATCGTTCCTGGAGTACGCCAAAAACGACGGAGATTTACCGTTCTGTGCTGGCGCAGATGGAAGGGCTATTGCCGGGCAAAGGAACGCTTTTGGATGTGGGCTGCGGGAAAGGAGCTTTTCTGGTTTTAGCCAAGGAAATGGGCTGGCAGACGGTGGGATTGGAACCTAATTTCAATGCGGCGGAGACACTGCGCAAACAGCATGATATCCCAGCGCTGGACTGCGATTTTTTCGACCCAAGGGTGGCAGAGCAAATGTACGATGTTATTTCGCTTTGGGATCTAATCGAGCATACGCCCAATCCAAAAATCTGGATGGAGCGCTGCCGCGCGCTTCTCAAACCCGGCGGCCTGCTTGTCATTGCAACTCCGAATCATGCCAGCCTGCTCGATGGTTTAGCGCATTGGGCCTGCCGGCTTTCGTTCGGCAGGGTCCCTGCGGGATTGGAAAAACTTTATACCATAGATCACACGCTTTATCTGACCGGCGCAACGCTGGCTGATTTGTTTCAGCGTACTGATTTCAGAGTTTTGAAAACCATCAAGGTCAATACGGATCTGAGCCGGTATCACATGTCGGCGGCCTTTCGCGTGTTTGCCGAGATTCTTTTGGCCGCAAGTTGGGCCTTTCATTTGCAGAATAGAGTCGTTATGATAGGCTCAAAATAAATCAGGAAGTGCCATGGATCTCAAAGGAAAAAAAGTTTTTGTGACCGGCGGGGCCGGATTTTTAGGCAGTTTTCTGACCGAAGAATTGATCAAGCGCGGCGCCCAGGTCACCCTGTACGACCGCTTCAGCCAGGGGCGCAGCCGTATCCGTCATCTGGAAGGGCACCCGCAGCTTAGTGTGATTCAGGGCGACTTGATGGAATATGAGAAACTGCTGGCGGCGATGCAGGACAGTGTTTTAATCTGGCACCTTTCCAGCAATACGGATATTCCGGCCGGGTTAAAGGATACGATGGTGGATATTCGCGACGGAGTGCTGGCCACCCGTAACATTCTTGAGGGCATGCGAGCCCTCGGAATCCGCAAGCTCATTTTCCCGTCCTCCGGAGCGATTTACGGAGAGCGCACTCAAGGGTTTCGCTCCGAGAGTGTTGGGCCTACGCTGCCTATTTCGCTCTATGGTGCGCAGAAGATTTCATGCGAGGCGTTTATCAGCGCTTATGCACATTTGTTTGGTATCCAAGCCTGGATTTTCAGATTTGGTAATATCATCAGCGGTCGGATTACTCACGGGGTCATCCGCGATTTTATTAAAAAGTTGAAAGCTAACCCGCAGGAACTGGAAGTGCTCGGGGACGGGACTCAAACGAAAAGTTACATGCTTGCCGAGGAATGTCTTGAAGGAATTTTTTACGTTGCAGACCATACTGTACTTACGAACGATGGTTTTTGTGATGTTTTTAACCTTGGAGCCCCGGATGAAACCGTGGTGCTCGATATTGCAAAAATGGTGATTGAGGAAATGAAATTGTCTAACTGCAAGATCAAGATCAAAGGCGGAGAACGCGGCTGGAAGGGTGATCAGGCCAAAATTGCGCTCGATATCTCAAAAGTTCGTTCTATAGGGTGGGCGCCCAAACACACTTCTGGGGAAGCCGTGAGAATTT
>JAHFHB010000051.1:2917-9757 GCA_023247135.1 Candidatus Omnitrophota bacterium | reverse complement strand
CATTCCCAGCAGGTCGTATCGCAAGCCCCGCTTTCTGTCCTGCCAGAAGCGGCGCTGCCGGGCCGCCCCATTCCGTGCGCATCTCGGAGCGAGTAGCTCCAAAATTCGTCATTGCGAGGAGACTGAAAGGCGACGAAGCAATCTCAGAGATTGCCGCGTCGCTGCCATTGGCAGCTCCTCGCAATGACGAGGCCGGTTTATTCACCCCAGGCGGAGAACCGGCCCCTACAAATACCCTCCGCTCCCGGCGCATCTCGGAGCGCGCATCGCCCTCAGAATCTGCCAATTTCTCAAGCCGCGCCAATTCATCGCGAAGCCGCTGTTCAATAGTCAGAAAATGGCGTTGCCAAGCAACGCTTTTCTCGCCTAATGCTTCGCGAAAATCTTCTTGGGTTTGATCGTGAAAGTCCAATTGTCCGCGGAACTGCTCCTTAAGATAGCCCTCCGTGAGCCAGGCGTAGGGTCCTTCAGAATCAGAATCATAGTCTTTGGCTTTAGCGGCATTTTCAGGATCTGACCACCATTCCCATAACATGGCGCTCATTGCCAAAAGAGCATTGTCAAAACGCTCCAAAACGGGTGCGAATTCCTGAAAACGCACATCTTTTTCAAACTCCCCCGGCGGATCCGGATGTTCTTCTTCAAATTGCTTGATGGCTGCACCGGCAGTTTCAAATCCGTTTACAACCCGGTAAAAATCCGCGAGATCTCCCAGAGAATGATAAATTCTTGAGCGCCCATACTTCTGACTGAACTCCAGGAGCGTCTCCATCAAGTAGACTGCCAGCCGTATCACAAAAACACCGCCGAAAACTAACCAGGCATCGCCGTCGCCCCACACCGGGTTTCTAATGATCGATTCCACGAGGAAGGCCGTACTCCCCACGAGACTGCCTAAAAACCACCACCTCAGGAGACGTTTAGTCTTTAAATCCAAAGCGATTTCTGCCTTTTGTCCCCGCCCGTATAAATCATTCCTCAATTCTTCTATGAGACGTGCTTGAAACGAGGGTTCCTCCGGCTCATCTTCATCATCCTCCGTGCGCATCTCGGCCCTCGCCGAAGGCGAGGACTGCTCAGGCTCAGCCCCGTCAGGGCTGAGTCCTGAGACTGAGCGAGGCTCCGCCGAGGCCCGAGTTGTCTCGAGACTCCCGCCGAGAGGCATCTCGGCCCTCGCCGGAGGCGAGGACTGCCCTGGCAGCAACTCTGCTGAAGTTGCGTCCGGGACTGCCCTCGCCGGAGGCGAGGACTGCCCTGGCAGCAACTCTGCTGAAGTTGCGTCCGAGACTGAACGAGCCGCCTGAGCGCGAGCAAGAATGCGGTCAACAATCGCTAGAAAATCCGGCGGAAAGCCTTCTTTTTCCATGACCGCTCGCATGACTGCGGGATCAGGTTCCGTAATGCCGTCTAGGAGTTTATGATTGTGTTCCGCCCCCTGAGCCGTGCCTTTGAAGTTAAGATTTTTAATGCCGGGCTCGCCGTTCAGCGCCTCGGCCGAAAAGACATCATGGGTGGCGATGACGCCCAAAGCGCCAAGCTGTTTAAAATAAATAATCGCGGCCTGCTGGCCTACGGTTTTGTCCGCAGAGACGGACCCTTCAAACATTTCATCCGCAATAACCAATGTTTTTGGATCATTCGACACCGCCCGGACAAGATCCCCCATCGTCCGGCCTTCCATGCGAAAGCGGCTAATGCCTTCTGACGGGGAATCATTGACGCGCACATGCGTTCTGATTTTCATGGGGCTCAGTTTGACTGCGCCCGGAGCAGGCGCGCCAATCTGGCTGAGCAGTACAATTTGCCCGATCATACGGACAAAAGTGCTTTTGCCGGATTCATAAGGGCCGGTGATCAAGTAAATCTGGTCGCCGTCCCGGGAAAGTTTGGCTGAATTGGGAACCAGGTCTTTATTTTTGTAATAAAGCGGGTAGATGCCGTCTTTAATTTCAAGATAGGGTTCTGCCTGATCGAGGACTTCCGGAAAGTTCCACTTGAAATCAACCGCCATTTGCCCCATCGCCGCGTAAACTTCAAGTTCCGATAACGCGCCGGCGATGCGCTGCAATTCGTCGCTTTTTCGAGTGAGTAAATGAATCCATTTTTTCAGGATAAAACCTGACTGATGAATCTCCTTTGAAATCGAATGCGGATGATCTGCACGCCACAGTGCACTGAGAGCTTCGAGGATTTCATTCAATGCAGCCGGCCGCTGTTCTTGCGGAATTTGTTCAAGCCGTCTGCCGACAGCTTCAGCCTGCTTTAATGATTCAAAGGTCGCTTTAGCTTCAAAAAATGGGTTAAGCGCTTTGCGACTGACGATGAACGCCATAAAACCGGGGAATATTGCAAAGTGGGAGTAATGAGCACTGCCAGACACGCTCAGCGTAATGAGCCACAAAACCAAAGCCGACACAGCTGTCAAAATCGTTTTGCTTGCAAGCATCTTCGCTGGAATCTCTCCAAAAAAATCCGGCTCCAAATACTGCACCACTTGCCCAATATTTGCCTGCGGGAGCGCTTTTCGAAGATACTCCCGCAACCTCCGTTCGCGCACTAAAAACCGGGAAGCCTCCTGGCGCATTTTGATTTCCCCGGCATCCAAAAGCGGGGCATTGAAAAGCCGTTTCAGCCGCGCGTGTCCCAGCTGCGTAAGACTGCGATCCACATAATGAAAAAGCTCCTGAGTGTGCAGATTTTCTTTGTCACTCTCGCTCAGTGAATCATGAGGCGGCTCATTGCGGAAAAAACGCCCCCCCTCCCACGAGTTGGGGTGCAGTTCTTCTTGAGGTTTGATATAGCGTTCGGTTTCGAGCCAGGAACGCCCCCTTTCGCTCTTTTCAAAGGCTCGCGGAGCGCGCAGTTTCAAAAGATTCTTCAGTTCTACTTCTTTCCAAGAAGGGGCCCGTGCGGATGCGAAAATAAAGGCCAGCCCCCCTGCCATTCCGCCGCCTGTCATGGCGTAAATAGAACCTGCAATCCACGATAAAACCCCGAAGGTTGGCAGCGTCAGCAGGCTTAAAAAAAGCCCTGCCCCAATAGGCAGACTCCACTGCCTCAACATTTTTCTAAAATGTTTTCGTTCTGCCTTAGCCGCTTTCAATTGCGCGAAGGTATTTCGAACTTCATAATGATGTTCCTCTTCAATCACCTGCCGGCGAAGCGGTTGGTCAGAAGCCATCGTAGTATCTGTTCGCATCTCGGAACGAGCCCCCGGCGAGTTCACAGAAGTCCCAAGACTCCGTCCTTGGGGCATTTCGGATCTTTGTTTTGGCTTCTGGCTTTCGCGCCAGGCCGCGGTCATGTGCCCGGCCTCCGCCTCCAGCTTCGCAAACTTCTGGTCGATCTTCGCATGTTCAGCCGCGGGATAGAACCCTTTCAGGACCGTCACAGTCTCCTTAAGCCACTGCATAAAAACCGGTGCCACTTCCTCATAAAAATGCAGCAGTGCCACATAAACATGGGCATTTTTCTCCGCGGTCTGGAGAAATTGATCTCTCAGCCATTGCTGATCCGCCTTGTGCATCCCAAAAAGAGACGGCAGCAGCATCGGCAGCCAGAACATTTTAGGTTCCAGGGGAAATTTCTCGGCCAGGCCTTCTGTCCGCCCTCTTTCCAGCAGAACATTATCGGTGCGGGCTTCTGATGCTAAAAAGCCCGTCCATATTCCCTTGGCTAATGAACGCAGGCTAAACCTGCGCACATCCTTTTTATCCTGCCAAACCAGGAATCGTGCGTTTTTGAAAAATACATTAAGTTCGTCCAGGGCGTTCGCCATGCCGGGGCCGGACAGCGCCGCGTAATAAGCTCGAAGAGCAGGCGCTGATTTTTTCCTGATATCGCCGGCCAGAATGGTCAACACTCCAATGAGGTGTTCGAAAGATATTTCAGAAACCCTCTGTTCCATCGCACTCGTAAAAAGCGAGTACAAATACGGGGCCAGATCTTCCGGAACCACCGCAAAGCCATGCCCTGGAATCAGCTTGATCCAGTGCGATAAAATATCGGAGGGCCGGTTATCCTCCGCGGCTTGCGGTTTTTTCAGATTTGCACGGTCGTGCTGCAGCGCTTCTTCGCCGGGCAGTTCGCTCACAGGCGCGTGTGACCCTGAAAGAATCCGCTGGGAATAGGCCAGGGCAAATCGGGCTCTCAGCAAAAGGGTGTCACGAAGCATCGAGCCCATTGAATCGCTGCGAATATTCGTTTGTAAATGCAGGTCGTCACGCTGAATTCCAAAACGCGCGGAACTGCCCGTGTTTTGAATTAAAATCAAGCCGGACGTAAACGCTGTCTTGACACCGATCTCCTGGGATAGAAGCTCGTCCCTCATGTCATCCGAAAACATCGGCCCCTCAGCCCGTATGGCCTGGAGCCTTCCCGCAATTTCAATTTGAAACCAGCGCATGAGATTCGGATCTTCTGAAATTATTTTTTTACCGCGGCTATCGGTGATCTGCATGCGTCCCTGCGCGGACTGATACTTCCATTGATCGATGTGCATGACGGGATCATGCTTACGGATAAACTCACCGATTTCATTCTCACTCACAATATGGGGCTTGCCTGCGTTGTCCGGCGCAACGAAAAAAATGGCAGACGGCGCCGCCGGCGGCGGAGCTGCCTCCACAAGCGGCGTCCCGGCAATCCACACGGCAATATCTTTCGCAGAAAGTCCCTCGACCCGCTGATCAAAAATCACTTCCGTGCGCCCGGGCCGCTGAAGCATGCGGGGAACAGGATTGACAGGCCTCATTTCGGAGCGAGTAGCTCCCAAATTCGTCATTGCGAGGAGACTGAAAGGCGACGAAGCAATCTCAGAGATTGCCGCGTCGCTGCCATTGGCAGCTCCTCGCAATGACGAGGCCGGTTTATTCACCCTAGGCGAATCCGCCGTAGGCGGAGAACCGGCCCCTACAAATACCCTCCGCAGCAAACGCATCTCGGCCCTCGCACGTTTCCCATCCGTGCCGAGCAGTTCCGGCCTGGGGCGGGCACTGTATTGAATGCTTCGGCCCAAATAATCGAGATCCTTGGCAAAAATGAGGCTGCCGTGGCCCAACAAATTAATGGCAAAATTTGTTTTCGTAAAATCATGGCCGATTAAACGTAAAATCTCTTCGACCTCTTCAAGCGATCCGCACGGAATAAATTCTCCGGTAAAGGGCGCACCATCAATGTATACATGCGCGTGCAGAATGTAATTCACGTTCGGAAGTTTATCAAAAAAGCGGATTTGGGTGGGCGTGTCCACGCTGGGTTTGGCCGGTCCATAATATTCGATTTTAGGCTTTTGATAAGCGACTTGGTTGACTGCCACAAAACCTGTTTGATCAATGCTGCGCTTGTCGATATTGCGCTGAGAAATAAAAATCAGGTTTTGATACTGCTGCTCTGAAGATAAGTGCGAAGCGCGGAAGGAGGTATTTCCCAAAAACCGCTTCACTCCGTCCGCCGGCTGAATCAAGTCGTGAAAACGTGCGCCGTAGCCTTGCACAATTTCAAGATAACGCTGAAATTCCGTGTTATCCGGCACCGGAATTGCCTCACCCACAGAAACCGTACCCTGCCGTGTAAATTTTTGAAGGGCCTGCAATCTTTCCACAACCGTGCGGGCAAGCTCCGCGACATCCCCTGTGTCCGCAAATTGATTCGAAAGCGGGTCGAAGAGCCGGAATTGATCGTTGCCGTACAGCTCCACAAAAAGATTGCTGTGGATGAATAAAGCCCGGTTAATCAATTGCTGAAACGAAAATTGCCCATTGCGGTTGTCCATGACGGGAATAAAGGTTCGGAAAGGGTAACGTTTTTTAATTTCAGCCGCGAGATCCCCTTTCGCATCCGGCGCATCGGCCGCCCAGAAAATCACTTCATGCCGGCCCAGTTCATTTAAAATTTGATTCAGATCCTCGGCAGACCCGCCGTTATAAATTTCCACGCCTTTGGGAAGCGCCGCATGCAATGCTTCAATGACCGGCGAAGCCTTGCCGCCCTGTTCATTAAAAGTTCCGCCGATGACAATGCCGCTAAAGGCCGTCTTTTGGTGAATCGGCGGCCGGGGAATGAATTTGACGCTTCTTAAATACTCAATGTCTGAAGCCAGCACAATACTGCCGTGTCCTACCAAATTGACAGCCACATTCTTGGTATCCGGATCGCGTCCGATCACCTGAAGAATCTGCTCCACCTCCTCAAGGGCCTCGTTGGCATAGACCACCTTCGTGAAAGGAGCGCCTTTAATATACTCGTGGGAATGCAGAATGTAGCGCACCTTGGGAAATTGGTTGTACAACCTGATCTGAATCGGCGTATCTACAGAAGGTCTGTGCGGTCCGGAATAACGAATTTTGCCTGTTTCGCGGAAATACCCCAAATCAACGGGCACCATGCTTTGGGGCGTGAAGTAATTTTCACCTTTGTCCGCCTCACGTTTGGAGACAAACACAGTGTCGCCCTCACGCAAGCTGGGGAAGCCGCGCTCACAGCGGAAACATTCAGGCTGTTCATCACCTTCGGCGCGCGCCTTCATGAGTTCATGAAAAACGGCCGCCTCTGTTTTGATTAAATCAAAAAATGCGCCGTCCTGCGGAACCGCTGTCTGAATCTCTTTGCCCGCCGGCTCGGTTCCCTGCCGCGAAGAACGGCTGAGGATCGCGAGCCGTTGCATGATGGCCTTGGCTAAAGCCGCGGATGACTTGGTATCTTCATAAATATTCCCAAGCGGGTCGATCAGACGCATCTGGAAGGGAAGCGTGTCTGAAAATTCAACTACCAGATTGCTTTTGAGTTTCAACGCGTGATTCACGATATCCAGCAGTGTGTACTGTTGCCCGTGATTGCGTT
>JAHFHB010000051.1:0-2907 GCA_023247135.1 Candidatus Omnitrophota bacterium | reverse complement strand
GTTTGGACGTGACAATGATTTTCTGCGGGTAACGGTCCTTGATGTTGCGGTACTTTTCCATTTCGTTGGGAATGTTGGGAAACCACAAAATCACGTCATAGTCATCCAACGATTTAACCAGCCGCGGGATTTCTTCGAAGTTGCCGCCGTTAATCAGCGTTGTTCCCTGCGGCAGACCCGCATGAATCTGCGTAATTAAGGAAGACGCCGCGCCGCCTCTTTCATCAAAGCTTCCCCCGACCACAACGATCTTAAGCGGTGCCGTTGCAACGGCCGTTTGCGTGCGCGCCTCCATCGTCTCCTTGCTCTCGGGCGCTTGCATTTCGGCAGGTTGAGTCCGGGTCCGGGGGTTCGGCTTTGAACTTGAAGAAAGTGCGACCCTCCCCAAAAATGGCGCTACACGCTCCAAGATATCTCCGAGATAGCCCGCCCAATCCGTGTAAGCCTGCGAGATAATCCTGCGTTGGTCCGCAAGCGGTAACTGGCTAAATCGTTCGAGGGCTGCAACACGACGCTGCTCCTCCGCAGAAAGCTCCACCGCAGCTGCGCTTCTGCGAGCAGGAAAATCAGAACGAAACATCCCTTCATTTTCAGCGGCCCTAAGCTGAAGCAGCTTGCGCCGTATTCTTTTCTGCGCCTGATCAGCGGTCGCTTGGCGATTCTCGGTAATAATAGCCTCAGCAATTTGTTTCCCTCCGGTAAGCAGCATGCCCACTTCCCGGCGATCCGGCTCACCTAATCCTGCGCTGTTTTGCGAAAAAGCGGCTACCGCATTGTCCGGATCTTCGATAATCTGCCGTTGGATTGGAGTCACTAAAAATGGATAAGATTCTGGACTTATCGGGGACAAATAAAACCGGAATAAACTGGCCCATTCCTGTTCACTGGAAGAAATCACTGTCGCACCTGAAGACGGCTGTTTTTGAAGCCAGGCCGTCAAGCCCGCTAAATCCAAGCGTGGGCCGGCCAGAATTCCCATGGTGCGGAGTCCTAACTTCAGAAATTCCCGTCTGCCTAATCCCGAGCTCCGCATCTCGGAACGAGTAGCAGAAGAGACGTCTTGTAGGGGCGGGTTCGCAACCCGCCCGGCATCGCCTGGAATATCCAGGGCCGGTTTAGAACCGGCCCCTACAAATACCACTTGCTCCCGGCGCATCTCGGAGCGTCGAAGGTTCATCGAAGCGGGGGGTTGTCCCTGCTCATAAGTTATGTTATTATTCGACTGTCTATGAAAATAAAATCCACTATTCCAAGAACCATCCTGAGCCTTTTGCAAGGATTGAATACTGCGCAGATGCACGAGGTCGCCCGGTTCGCCATGTTCATCCGCACCCGCCCGGACCAAGCCTTTTTCTGGTCTCAAGACTGGCAAGCCAAGGAACGTCTGGCTTCCCGGGATAAAAAACTTGGCCGCGTCCGCGGAAAAGGTTCCGCTGACGATTTGATCGATTTCCTTCATTCGTGAAAGTTTTTGCCTACGAGAGTTTTCGCCGATTCTATAAAGATCTCCCCCAAGCCATTCAGAAGAAAGCGGATAAACAAATCCGCCTATTGTCTGAAAACTCCCGTCATCCCTCCCTGCAAGTGAAGAAAATCCAGGGGACTCGCGGCCTGTGGGAAGCCCGTGTGGATCTTCATTACCGAATGACATTTGAAATAATTGAGGGAGCCATTTATCTGCGAGTCGTTGGAAATCACGACGAGGCTTTGAAAAATCCTTAATTTCACGCATCTCGGAGCGAGGCTCCGCCGAGGCCCGAGTTGTCTCGAGGCTCCCGCCGAGAGGCATCTCGGAACGCGCATCCTGCTGCGGCACACGCAACGTGATATTTAGATGATTTCCCTGCCCGGGTTTTCCCTCAATACCCACCACTCTGCCTGAAAAATTCCCAAAGCTGATAAGCGTGTCGTCGCCGTCGGTCATTTGATCCTGAGCCTCCCAGCGCGAGCGAAAATCTTCATAAAACTGTTCCGGAGAAGCCAGCCCGGAAACCTCGGGATCGACGGCATAAATCGCTTCTTCATTCCCTTCCGTGACAATCAGGAAAAGCGGGCGGTTTTCACCCAAAACCGGCATCCAGTAAACCAGAATGGCCTCTGCAGCCGAGGACATGGCAAGACCCAATTGATGACGTAGATCACTCGCCTGGAGCTTGACGACCTCATAGCCTGCGCCTTTATCATCGGTAGCCACTTCGAAAGAAATTTTTTGTATCCCCAAAACTGGAATCTGTGAAACTACCACTTCTTTTTCATTACGCAGCGCGGGATCTTGTGCTTTGATTCGTTGGATCAGCGCTGCAGCTTCGGCATGAGCCTCGCCGTTATCCGTCCCGCTCGCTATTTTCTGCAATTCCTCTAACGCAACCCTGCCATCCCAGCCCAAAAGGCTGATGAGTTCGATCATCCTCAGAGTTTTTTCGGTTTTATTCGAACGCCTGAGCCTGTCGGTAAAAACCAGTGCCGCTGCAAAACCATACCGGCGCATGGCGGTAACAACGTTTGAGCGCATCCACTCGATATTTCTTTGCTTGGCATTAAAATAAAGGTCGGCCATGCGCGGGACGGCCAAAGCCGGGTCGGCGCCAATGGCCGGAAGAGCTGTCGCTGCGGCGTCCTGCACAATGGCCGTTTGATGAGTCAAAAGCCCAAACAACCTCGGCGCCGCACTTTTAGCGGCGTCGCCAATCTCGCCCAAAGCCTCCGCCGCAAGCGCTAGAATTTGAACATCTTCCAGCTCAAGCGCACGGGTTAAAGCAGGCACCATTGTAGCCCCGGCCTCTTTAAAAATCTTTACGGCTCCCTGGCGAATGAAATAGCCGGTGCCTTCGAGTCCACGAAGAAGCTCATCCTGCTCCAGCCCGGTCAACGTGCCAATCTCCTGCGCCAACTTGGATAATTTTTGTG
>JAHFHB010000050.1 GCA_023247135.1 Candidatus Omnitrophota bacterium | reverse complement strand
TGCTGGAGCATTTGCTGCATTGCCGGCTGTGAGAAGGTGCCAGGTACCCTCGCCTGGTAGGGCCGCGAGGGTACCTGGCACCTTCTCTTATTTGCAGCACTGCGGCTTTCTGTTAGACTACGCCTTCTTTTCACAGGAGTCATACGTATGAAAGCGGAACTGGAAAATCTGAAACGGCGTTTAAGCGGGCTGGGGGAAAAATTGCTCGAGATACGGGGGTATCTTTGACGTCGCGACACGCCAAAAGGAAATCGACGCGCTCAATGAAAAAATGGCGCAGCCCGGATTTTGGGACAAGCAGCAGGAAGCCCAGGGTACGGTTGAGAAACTGCGCGGGCTAAAAAAACTGGTGGAGCCTTTTTTTGCCTGCCGGCAGTCTTTGGAGGATCTCAGCCAATTCGTGGACATGGTCGACGAAAACCAACCCGATGCCATTCCAGAGCTTGAGAAAGAAGCCGGTGTACTGGAAAAGCAGGTGGAACATCTGGAGTTTCAGCGGCTTTTATCCGACCCGCTGGACGCGGCCAGCGCCATTTTGAGTATCAATGCCGGTGCGGGGGGAACGGAGTCTTGCGACTGGGCCGCCATGCTTTACCGCATGTACACGCGCTGGTCGGAGCAGAACGGTTACGGCGTGGAGCTCGTGGATTGGCTGTCCGGGGAAGAAGCCGGCGTAAAAAACATGACCATGATCGTCAAGGGACCGTACGCGTTCGGCTATCTCAAGGCGGAATCCGGCGTACACCGCCTGGTGCGTATTTCGCCGTTTGATGCCAACAAGCGCCGGCATACTTCGTTTGCTTCGGTGGACGTCATTCCCGAAGTGGATGACATCCCGGACATCGAGATCAAAGAAGCGGAAATTAAAATTGATACGTACCGGGCCGGCGGAGCCGGGGGGCAGCACGTCAATAAAACGGAGAGTGCGGTGCGGATCACGCACATTCCCACGGGCCTCATGGCCCAATGCCAGAATGAGCGCTCGCAGTTTCAGAATAAGCAGGTGGCGCTGAAAATTCTCAAGGCGCGGCTTTACGAAAAAAGACGCCGCGAGCAGAATGAGGAATTGAAAAGCCGCTACGGCGAGAAAAAAGAGATCGCCTGGGGCTCGCAGATCCGGTCTTACGTTTTTCATCCGTACTCGATGGTCAAGGATTTGCGTACCGATGTGGAGACGTCCAACGTGCAGGCCGTCATGGACGGCGATCTCGAAATGTTTATGCAGGCTTATTTAAAAATGTCGGCCGCGAGGAAACATAACGCATGATTCAGTTTTTTCTTAAGAAAATATTCGGCAGTCAAAATTCACGTACGTTGAAAAAATACGGGCTCATCGTCGAGCAGGTCAATGCGTTCGAGCCGGTGGTCAAGGCGCTCAGCGATGACGCGCTCAAGGCAAAAACGCTGGAATTCAAAAAGCGCCTGGCGGAGGGGGCCGCGCTCAGCGACCTTCTGCCGGAGGCCTACGCGGTGGTTCGCGAAGCTTCGGTCCGCACGACGAGGATGCGGCATTTTGACGTGCAGATTCTGGGCGGCATTGTGTTGCACCACGGCAGTATTGCAGAAATGTCGACCGGTGAAGGCAAGACGCTGGTGGGGACTCTGCCTGTCTACCTCAATGCGCTGGAAGGCAAGGGTGTGCACGTGGTCACGGTCAACGACTACCTGGCGCGCCGCGACCGCGAGTGGATGGGAAAGATTTATGAGTTCTTGGGGCTGACGGTCGGCAATATCCAGCACGACCTGGAACCGGGCGCGCGCCGCAGCGCCTATGCCTGCGATATCACGTATGGAACCAATAACGAATTTGGTTTTGATTACCTGCGCGACAACATGGTGGTCAGCCTGGACCAGCGCGTGCAGCGCCCGCTGTATTTCGCCATTGTGGACGAAGTCGATTCGATTCTGGTGGACGAAGCCAGAACGCCGCTGATTATTTCCGGCCCGGCGGAAGAGTCGACGGATAAATATTTCAAAGCCCGCCGGGCGGCCCTGGGACTGCGCGGGTATAAAATCGAACGCGAGCGCATGGACCAAGCCTGGAAAGACGAGCTGGAAAAACTCAAGAAAGAATACGACTACCTGGCGGATGAAAAATCAAAAACGATTTCTCTGACGGAATCCGGAGAAGACCGTGGCGCCAAAGCCATGGGTGTCGCGAATTTGCATGACGCCGAAACGATTGACGAACGGCATCAGGTGATCATCGCGCTGCGCGCCAAGGAATTTTTTAATCTCGATGTGGATTATGTGATCAAAGACGGTGAAATTCTTATCGTCGACGAATTCACGGGGCGCCTTATGCCGGGCCGACGTTTTTCCGACGGCCTGCACCAGGCGCTGGAAGCCAAGGAAGGGGTCGAGATCCGCCGCGAGAACCAGACGCTGGCCACGATCACTTTTCAAAACTACTTCCGCATGTATAAAAAACTCGCGGGGATGACGGGAACGGCGGCCACCGAAGCCTCCGAATTCCATGAAATTTATAAACTGGATGTCGTGGTGGTTCCGCCGAACCGGCCCTGTGTCCGTAAAGACATTGCCGACGGCATCTTCCGGACGGAACGCGAAAAATTTGAGGCTGCGGTGAATGACATCATGCGCGAGCATGCGACGGGGCGGCCGGTGCTGGTGGGAACGATTTCGATCGAAAAATCCGAGAAGCTCAGCCAGCTGCTCAAGCGCAAAAATCTGCCGCATGCGGTGCTGAATGCCAAATACCACGAGCAGGAAGCGGAGATTATTGCCCGGGCCGGGCAGGATGGCGTCATCACGATTGCGACGAACATGGCCGGCCGCGGAACCGACATCGTGCTGGGGGAGGGCGTGGCGGCCAAGGGCGGGCTCTATGTCATCGGCACGGAGCGGCATGAATCGCGGCGCATTGATAATCAGCTGCGCGGCCGCTGCGGGCGCCAAGGGGACCCCGGGCAGTCCAAGTTTTTTATTTCTTTGGAAGATGAGCTGATGCGGATTTTCGGTTCGGACCGGATTTCAGGCATCATGCAGAAGCTCGGTATGGAAGAAGGCGAGGAGATTCAGCATCCGTTCGTCACGAAAGCGATTGAAACCGCGCAGAAGCGCGTCGAAAGCCGCAATTTCGAGATCCGCAAACATCTTCTGGAATACGACGACGTCATGAATCGCCAGCGCGAAATGATTTACTCGGAGCGCGACCGGGTGCTGCGTAATGAGGGCATCCGCGAGCACGTTCTTGAAATGACCGAAGACGTGGTGGAAGACCTGTTGGGCCAATTCGTGCATCCCGACACGCCGGAGGAGGATAAGAATCCGGATGGCTTGGCCCAGGCTTTGTCCGTCAAGTTTGGTGCGGATATGACGGCTGTCGTCAAAGAAAATATGGATTTGCTGGAAGCTTTGCGGGAAGAAATTTTAAAGACGATTGCCGCGGCTTTTGGAAAACGCGAGTCAGAATTTGGCAAGGAAAGAATGCAGCATCTTTGCTGCTACATCCTGCTTCAGGTGATTGATTCCAAGTGGAAAGACCACCTTTACGCGCTGGATAATCTGAAAGAGGGCATTGGCCTGCGCGCTTACGCCCAAACGGACCCTTTGATTGAATACAAAAAAGAAGCTTTCAAGATGTTTGAGCTCATGGTGGAAAGCATCAAGGAAGAAACCGTTGAGCTTGTGTTCAGAATCCAGGCGATTAAGGAAGAAGGCATGCACAGTGTTTTAAGCGAGGCTCCGATCGAGATGCTGCACCCCAAGTCCGGTGGTATGGCGGCGGCCGCGGAGCCCGCAGCCCCGGCACGGAACCCCGCAAGCGATCCTTTTCCGGGCCGGCGCGCGCCAGAAGCGGCTGTGCCGGAACGCCGCGAAAGCCCCAAGGTCGGCCGCAATGATCCCTGCCCTTGTGGCAGCGGCAAAAAATACAAAAAATGCTGCGCCGGCCAGGACTAGGTTTGGGCGCCTGGGCCGGCCCGCTTCTGGCGGGAGTGCTTCTTTTTTTGAGCGGTCCGGGTCCCGGACTTTTCCCGCTCGCCTACCTCGCGCTCATCCCTCTTTTTGCCGCACTTGAAAATGCTGTCACAAAACGCCAGGCCTTTCAGCGCGGATTCCTTTGCGGCCTCGGTTTTCATATCCCCGGGCTTTACTGGTTTATTTACGTCGCGGCGGCGGGATGGATTTTCGGCGCCCTGCTCGAAGCTTTTTTCCTCGGAGTTTTCGCCCTGCTTTATTTTTCATTCCGCCGCGTGCGCTCCAGCCTTCTACGGATTTTGTGGACGGCCGGTGCCTGGACGCTGTGCGAATGGATGCGCTCTGAAATGCCCGTTTTCGGGTTTGGCTGGAATTTGCTGGGATACTCGCAATGGAAACAAGCCGTGCTTCTGCAAAGCGCTAATCTGTTTGGCGCCTACGGTCTGGGATTTTACATCGCGTGCACCAGCGCGGCGCTTTGGGAAGCGCTGAAAGCCTGGCGTGCCCGCCGGCGGGTTTCTTGCGCGCTGATTCTCGCGCTGGCCCTGCTGGTGACGGCCGGACTGCTGGCTTACGGCAAACGGGTTCTTGATTTCCAGCAGCCTGCGGGAGAAAACTTTCGCGTGAGCGTCATCCAGGGCAATATTCCCGAAGAAATTAAATGGCATCCGGACGCGCGAAAAAAAATCATGGAGATTCACCTCAAACTTTCGCAGCTTTCCGCCTTTGAATCACCGGATCTGATCGTGTGGCCGGAAGCGTCCTTCCCGGGATATTTCAACAAAGACGTTGAGGCGGAGTCCATTCGCGAGCTGTCTGCGAAAACCGGAGCGTCTATTTTAGTCGGCAGTCCTCATTATGAAGCGGCTGGTCTTTATTACAACAGTGCTTATCTGGTTTCGCCAAAACTGGGTCCCGTTTCCCTGCAGGGGAGTATGGAACAGCGCTACGATAAAATAAAACTCGTTCCGTTCGGCGAGTATGTGCCGCTGAAATTTCTTTTCGGCTGGCTGATGCCGCTGGCGGATGCCTTCGGCGTGGGCGATTTCTCTGCGGGCCGTGAGTACAAACTCTTCAAACTTTATGGCGACGTTCCGTTTGCCGCGCTGATTTGTTTTGAGGACACCTTTCCAACCCTCACGCATGAGTTTGCCCGGCGCGGCGCGCATTTTTTGGTCGTCGTCACCAATGATTCCTGGTTTGGCCCCAGCCCTGCGCCGTATCAGCATCTGGCGGCTTCCGTTTTTCGCGCCGTGGAAACCGGTTTGCCGATCGCGCGCGCGGCGAACACCGGGGTGTCCGCGTTTATTTCACGCCGCGGCAAGGTTTTTGGCGCGGTTCAGTCCAAAGACGGCAAAGAACTTTTTACGGCCGGGCATGCGACGGGATTGCTTGAAACCGGCGTGGGAGAAACAGCCTATGTCCGCTACGGCTATCTGTTTCCGTATGCCAATGCATTTTTCATGGCGCTGCTTTTTTTCACCGGCTGGCTGAGTGTTAAGTTCTCAAAATAAACTAAATGGTTTTTCGGATTCGATCGTGCTCGTAGGGAACAGACATGCCCCAACGCCGATGCGTTGGGACTATCCAGCGACGGCAAGGGAAAGCCGTCGTCTGGAGTTGCCTGTTCCCTACAAAAAAAGAAATATCTGAAAATAAATGCCTGAGGGGCAACGATAAAAAAATCCCTGACGTCTAGACGAGGGAGAGGCCGCCGTCGGCGATGAGGGTTTGGCCGGTGATCCAGGCGGAGTCGGATGAAGCGAGAAATCCGGCGATGCGCGCCAGGTCCTCAGGCGATCCGATACGGCCGGCCGGAGTTTTTCCCACGACTTTTTGCCGGAGTTTTTCGTAATCGGGGAAGTGCCGGATCGCATCGGTATCGACCAGCCCGCCGGAAATGGCATTGACCCGGATCCCCTCCGGCGCTAATTCCACCGCGAGGTAGCGCACCAGAGTTTCCAGAGCGGCCTTTGAAATACCGATCGCACCGTAATTCGGAATAAAGCGGTGCGCTCCCAGACTTGAGAGCGCCAGGATGACGCCGCCCGGGCGTTTGCGCATATCCGGAACCACTTTCTGAGTCAATTCCAGAAGCGCCTTGGCGTTGACATTCATCGAAAGGTCCCACTGATTCGGTTTCAATTTAAGAACCGGTTTAAAGGCTCCCAATGCGGCGTTGTGGACGAGAATGTCTATTTGCCCAAAGCGTTCAAGACAGCCTGTGACCAGGCGCGTTTGATCTGCGGTGTCCGAGACATTGGCTTGAAATGCCGCAGATTGAACCCCGCAGGCTTTGACGGCTTCGACCGTTTCGGAGGCGGCCGCTTCATTCAAGACGTAGTTGACGGCGATGTCGGCGCCCTGAGACGCCAACTGGAGCGCAATGGCTTTGCCGATGCCGCGCGAAGAACCTGTGATGAGCGCTGTCTTGCCTTCAAGAGGTTTGGGAGTGGGCATGTCGAACAGCTTAGCTGCCGGAGTTGAGGAAATCAACTTTAAAAGACGGCAGCAGCAGCATTTGCGGCGGGTCGAAGCGGCCTGAAGGGGGAATAAAGTGCTTGGTCGCGTCTGGGGGCCATGCTAAAATTCGGCCGGCATTCAATTTATGGCTGCTTTTAGCGGTTTGCAAAACAGAATCAGGAATTTTCAAAGCAGTCTGCTGGATCGCGTGACCTCCCGCTGGGCCGCAGAAGACCTTCAGCGGCGCGCGGATTTCTTTGTTACGCTGTTTGAAAAGGACATTCCGGCCGGTTCTGCGGTGCTGGATATCGGGGGGCGCTGGGGCTTCTATGAAGAACCGCTGCGGCGGCGCGGGCATCATCCGGTGGTGTTGGATGTGGTGCTGCCACGCTATCAGCGGGCTCCGGTTGTGATGTACGACGGAACCGAAATGCCGTTTCCGGATAAAGCCTTTGATGTGAGTCTGCTGATTACGGTACTGCACCACATTCCCGATCAGGCGGCCGTGCTGCGTGAGGCTTGCCGCGTGACGCGCAAGCGCATCATTGTGGTGGAGGATCTTTTCAACCACGCGGCCGGGCGCTTATGGACTGAGCTGCGCGACCGGCTTTACAACTTTGAATGGGTCGGACACCCCTGCGGGTTTAAAGACGCCGAGGCTTGGAAAAAATTCTTCCTGGGATTTGGGCTTCGTACGGTGCGCGAGCAGGCCGTGGATACGAGGCTTTGCGGACTGAATATTTTGAACGGAATTTTTATTTTGGAACTGGATGCGTGAGCGCGTGAAAGCACTTGATCCGTTTGAGCGTACGGTTGATCATGAGGGGGCGCGTGTTTGTGCGCGGGGGCGCATCCCGGAAGACCTGGAACTTTTTCTGGATCATTTCCCGGATTTCCCCGTTTTGCCCGGCGTACTGACGCTTGAAATTCTTAAAAGAACGATTGTGCCGCCGCCCCGCGGTGTGCGGGTTGCCGGTTTGAAAGCGGTGCGCTTTCAGAGTTTTTTGAAGCCCGGGGATGAATGGCATTCGCAATCCGAGCGTGTTTCTGCCGCGTACGGGCAGGAAATCTGGAAGGTGCGTTTGGACTGCGGGTCCGTAACGGCTGTATCCGCGCGAGTGACGCTTAAGTTTGAAGGAGGCAGTGAGGCTTATGGAAGATGAGATTTTTGAAAAAATAAAAGAAACTTTGTCTGGTGCTTTGGGCGTCGACAAAAGCGAGATGGACATGGATTCTTCCCTCGTGCGCGACCTGGGCGCCGAATCCATCGATTTTATCGATATCCTTTTCCGGCTGGAAAAAACGTTCAACGTTAAAATTCCGAGCGGGGAGCTTTTCCCGGGGAACATCTTGAACCAGGAAGGCCTGATCAAAGAGGGAAAAGTCACGGCGGAAGGACTGGAAGTGCTGAAACAGAAACTACCCTTTATGGAACTGGACAGCTTTGCCAAAGATCCTTCTGTTTCGCGTCTCGCCGATTTTTTTACCGTCCGCATGGTTGTCAGCTACATGAAAGACCGCGTGACCAACGGTGCGCATGTTTCCTAAGCGGGCTTAGCATTCTTCGTGCGCTGGCATCTGCTACAGGCGATTGAGGAGATTGACCCGGCGGGCAGTGCCGTCACCCGGGCGCAGCTGCCGGCCGCAAATGACGGTGTTCAGCGGGAACTGCTCTTGCTGGAGATGATGGCGCAGACGGGCGGCCTCGCCTTGGGTGTTCTCGATGATTTTCAATCCGACCTTGTTTTTGCCAAAGTGGACTCCGCGGATTTTTCAGTTTCGCCGTCGGATACGGCCGGTCTCAGGATCGAGGCCCGGCTCAGCGAAGTTCGCGAAGAAGGCGCCTGGCTGGATGCGTCCGTGAAGTCGGGCTCTGGAATCATCCTTGCCCAGGCGCGCTTTCTTTTGGCGCGTGTTCCGGGCCTGAATAAAAATTCCAGTACGCCGGTCTCATTCCACCGGGCCTTCATGGAAGGCTACCAGGTACGCTCAAAAATCCTCAAATCAGAAAAGGGTATTTCTTGACCTCACGGCGGATTGTGATCAGCGGCATTGGAATCGTGAGCCCTGCCGGCATTGGCCTCGAACCCTATTGGAAAGCCGTGCTTGCCGCGGATTCAAAAATCGAACCCTGCCAGACCGCGGCGCCGGATGCCGAGCCTCTCAACGGATACGGGCGCATCCCGGATTTCAAGCCGGAAGATTTTATCCTGCAGCGCAAACAGCTCAAGGTCATGTCCCGGGAAATTCAGCTGGCGGTTGCCGCAAGCGGGCTGGCCCTGCAGAATGCCGGATTTAAGCCTGAAGCGCAGGAGAGCTGGCGCTGCGGCATCTCTCTGGGCGCCGGCGTGCTCAATACGGATTTGGATGAGATCAGTGCGGGCATTCGCGCTGCCCTCGATGAAAACGGCGAATTTAGCCTGAACCGTTTTGGCCGGGAAGGCATTCGCGCCCTGTTTCCGCTCTGGTTTTTAAAGTACCTGCCGAATATGCCGGCCTGTCACGTGGCTATTGCGCACGGTTTCCGGGGGCCGAGCAACACGCTGACGACTTCGGCGGCGGCCGGCGCGCAAGCCATTGGTGAAGCCTGTCGCGTGATCCGCCGCGGCGACGCGGATTTGATGCTGGCCGGCGGTACGGATTCTAAAATCAATCCGATCGCGATCTCACGGTTCCGGCTCCTGGGCCTTTTATCGAGTCGCAGTGAGTTTTCAGCCAAAGCCTATTGCCCCTTTGACGAGCGGCACGACGGCCTTTTTTTGGGCGAAGGCTCTGGTTTTCTGGTGCTTGAAGAGCACGGCCATGCCGTCAAGCGCGGCGCAAAAATTTATGGTGAAATTCTAGGCTACGGGGATTCCTCGGACTTTAACCCGGATCCGCGGGCGGCTCAGGATTACACCGGCAAGCGGCTGGCCATGACCCGGGCGCTTGAAGAAAGCCAGCTGGATTCAGGCGATATCGATTTCATTCTCGCCAATGGCAGCGGAGTTCCGCAGGAGGACGACCAGGAAGCGCTGGCGATTCATTCGCTTTTTGAGAGCCATTTCGGCGAACTTTGCGTGACGGGGGTCAAACCGATCACGGGACATGGCGTCTACGCTTCCGGCGGCATTGAAATCGCGGCAGGTCTTCTGGCTCTGCGAGATGGCGTGATTCCGCCTCTGGCCAATTTTGAACGGCCTGCGCCGGCCTGCGACCTTCCGATTGTCAAAGGCAAAGGCCGGCAGAGTTCCGCGCGCAGTTTTCTTTTTAATTCCTTTGGATTTGGCGGGCAAAATGCCTGCCTGGCGGTGCGGCGATGAACCGGCGGGTGGTGGTGACGGGCATCGGTCTCGTCAGCCCCCTCGGACTGAATGCGCGCGATACCTGGCAGGGATTGACCCAGGGCCGCTC